>CASTQR010000176.1 GCA_949451265.1 uncultured Eubacteriales bacterium
GTCCGGCACCATGTAGCCGTAGAAGTAGTCCACGAAGCCGTCCAGCTCGTACACGTTCACATGGGAGTTCACCCGGAAGCTGAGAAGCTGGGCCTTGTGCACCAGCCCCTCCCGGCGGAACAGCTCCATGGCATCGTCGGTGTTGAGGGAGCGCTTCTCAATGGGCAGGGCCGCCTGGGACATCTCCCGCATACGCCCCTCCACCCGGTCCAGCAGGGCCTGGTCCAGGGTGAAGTTCCCCTCGGCCCGGAGGAACAGGGCGCGGCTCAGGGAGTAGCCCACGGAGATACGCTCCACATTGTCCCGGCCCACCACGTCGTAGAACGCCTTGATCAGCAGGAACACGGCGCTGCGCTCGTAGGTCTGGATGCCGGGCACGTCCCGGGCCGTCACCAGGCGCAGGGAGCAGTCCCGATCCAGCGTCTTGTGGAGCTCGCACAGTTTGCCGTCCCGGTTCACCAGCAGGATGTCGTCGGGACAGCGGTCCTGGAAGTCGGCGGCGATGCGGCGGAAGGGGGTGCCGCGGGGGTAGCCGTACCGGACGCCGTCGATGGTTACCATCTGTTTTTGCATTGTTCCAAGTTCCATGGGAGTGCCTCCTTGCTCTTTCTGGTATTCTATGTCCATTCTACCATACCTGTCCGGAAATTGGGAGATGGAATTTGTGAAAAATGGGGGAAAATCTGGGCACAGGACGAAAAAAGGCCGGCGGCCCCCTCCGGAACCGCCGGTTTTTCCTGTTTTTGGATGGACAGGACTACTCTCCCTCCCGCCTCCGCCCGGAGCGGAGGATGGCGTTGATGTCCCGCGCCGCCAGGGACAGGTCGTCCAGCACGGGCTGGAAGATGCCCAGCTTGGCCAGGTTGATGCACACCAGCAGCAGCAGAGGCCCCACCACCATCCCCAGCACGCCCCCCAGCTTCATGCCCGCGTAGATGCCCACCAGGGACAGGATGGGGGACAGCCCCGTCTGGTCGCCCAGGATTTTCGGCTCGGCAAACCGGCGGAACAGGACGATCACGCCCCATACGGCCATCAGCGCCGCCGCCTCCCCGTACTGGGCCAGCACCATGTCCACCACCGCCCAGGGCACCATGACGGTGCCCGCGCCGATGATGGGGATGAAGTCCAGCACCGCCAGGGCGAAGGCCAGCAGCAGGCCGTAGGGCTGGCCCATGATGAGGAAGCCCACCGACAGGATGAGGAACACCCCGGCGGACAAAATGAGCTGGCTCTTGAGGTAGCCGCCGAAGGCGCTCATAAAGATGTCCTTCACCGAGCGGCAGAAGTCCCGGGCCACCATGGGCACCCGGTCGGTGAGTTCAAAGCGCAGGCGGGGGTAGTCCCCGGTGATGAAGTAGCTGGCCATCATGAACACCACCAGGGCCACGGCGAAGTTGGAGACGCTGGTCACCATGGAGGGGGCCTGCCCCGCCATCTCGGTGAGCCAGCCGGAGATATCCAGGCTTTGAATCCAGCCCGTCACCGCGTCCATGATGTCCTCCCCGGTGGTGAGGACATCCTCGGGCACAAAGCTGCCCAGGCCGGACAGCCAGCCCTGGACGCTGTTCACCACCCCCGCCAGACCCTCCAGCAGCTCGTCCAGCAGGGATTGGCGGTTGTCGAACAGGGAGCGCACCTGCTCCACCGCCGCCCAGCCCAGGCCCAGCAGCACCCCCACCAGTACGGCGAACACCAGCACCACCAGCACCAGGGACGCGGCGGGCCGAGGCATCCCCGTATGCCGCTGGAGCCGCTTCACCGCCGGGTTCAGCACCCAGGCCAGCACCAGGGCGCACACAAAGGGGGCCAGCAGGGACAGCAGGGGCAGGCCCACCCAGATCACCAGCGCCAGCCCGCCCAGGGCCAGCGCTCCCCGCAGGCCGAGGCGCAGCCAGAGCTGGGCCCGCTCCCCCCAGGTGAGGGGCGAATGTTCCATAGACGTTCCTCCTTACAAAGCGGCCAGAAGCTGGGCCAGCACCGCCGCCGCGGGCAGGGTGGCCAGGCACAAAAGGGTGGACAGGGTGACCTGCTGGGCGGCCAGGGCGGCGTCCCTGCCCATGCTCTGGGCGAACAGGCTGGTGGCCCCGGCGGTGGGGCAGCCCGCCAGAATCACCGCCGCCACGTAGATCACCGGGTCGGGCCGGAAGGGCAGCAGCACCGCCGCCGTCAGCAGGGGGATGCCCAGCAGCTTGACGGCGGAGGTGAGGTAGAGCTTTTTGGTGGCGAACACCTTCCGGAGATCCGCCTGGGCCATCTGCCCGCCGATGACCACCATGGCCAACGGCGTGTTCATGCTGCCCAGGTAGCCCACCGCCGCATCCACCGGGCCGGGGAGCCGCCAGCCGGTGAAGAACAGCAGCAGGCCGATGACAAAGCCCAGGATGCCGGGGTTCAGGGCCAGCTTCTTCAGGGACAGCTCCGACCGACCGCCCATGAGGGCCCGGCCCTGGGTCCAGGTGACGGTGTTGAACACCGCCAGCCCCACCACCGCCGCCATCATGGCCTCCTGGCCCAGGGCGGACTGGATCAGGGGCAGGCCCATAAAGCCCGCGTTGCCGTACACGGCGGCGAAGCGGAGGATGCCCCGGTGCTCCTCCCCCTCCCGGGGGAACAGCACCGCGGACAGCAGCATATATACCACGTACACCCCCGCCATGGTGACGAGGGCCGAGACAAGCTGGCCCTGGCTCCGGGGGGTGCGCTCCACCTCAAAGGAGGTGATCATGATGGACGGGGTGACCACGTACAGCAGGACCCGGGACACCTGGGATAAGGTGTCCCCCGACAGCAGGCCCAGCCGCCCGAACAGGAAGCCCACCGACATCAGCAGGAACAGGGTGAGGACGCTGCCGCCCACCACCGTAAATGCCTCCAGCATTTAGAATCCCTCTCTCTTTTTCCATGTAATGCCTTATTATAAGCCAGTTGGGCGGCGTTGACAAGGGAAATTCTTTGCGTTATACTATTTATTTACTGACCGCAACATCTGTAAAGGAGTGTCTTTCCATGGGTTCCAACCGCTTCCGGCGGGGCTATGTGTCCATCTTCCTGTCCTATTATCGGCCCCACCTGGGCCTGTTTATTCTGGATATGTGCTGCGCCCTGGGCATTGCCCTGGTGGATCTGGCTTTCCCCTGGGCCTCCCGGGAGGCCATGAACTCCCTGCTGCCCCAGAGCCTGTATTCCGCGTTCTTCGCCGTCATGGGCCTGCTGCTGGCGGCCTACGCCCTGCGGTCGGTGATGTATTTCGTCGTCACCTACTGGGGCCACATGATGGGGGTGCGCATTGAGGCGGACATCCGCCGGGATCTGTTCGGCCATATGCAGGACCTGTCCTTCTCCTTCTATGACCGGAACCGGACGGGGCAGCTCATGAGCCGGGCCACCAACGACCTGTTTGAGATCACGGAGCTGGCCCACCATGGGCCGGAGGACCTGTTCATCTCGGCGGTGACGCTCATCGGGGCCTTCTGCCTCATGCTGACCATCCAGTGGAAGCTGGCCCTCATTGTGTTCGCCATCGTGCCCATCTTCGTGATCTTCACCATCATCCAGCGGCGGCGGATGGTGCGGGCCTCCGTCCGGGTGAAGCAGAATATGGCCGGGATCAACGGGCAGCTGGAGTCCGCCATCTCCGGTATGCGCACCGCAAAGGCTTTCGCCAGCGAGGAGCAGGAGACCGCCAAGTTCCAGCAGTCCAACGAACAGTTCAAAAAGGCCAAGCGGGAATCCTACAAGGCCATGGGCATCTACCACGCGGGGCTGGAGTTCGCCCTGCCCGCCA
>CASTQR010000177.1 GCA_949451265.1 uncultured Eubacteriales bacterium
TCGCTGGCCTTGGACGCGTCCTCGCTGATGGACACGGTGTACTTGATGCCGCTTTTCTGGGAGAAGCTCTCCAGCCAGTCCAGGAAGGGCTCCACGTCCTCGTTGCCCACGGTGGGCACCAGCTTGTTCAGGCTCTCAATGAACACGTGGGTGATGTCGTAATTGCTGGCGTACAGGCCGTACAGGAAGCCCCGCAGGGTGTCGTAGTTGGGGATATTGTAATCAGAGGTATCGACCAGCCGGATGGAATAATGGATGTCGTAGTTCAGCTTGGAATTGTGGGCGATGGCCACCACGTTGCCGTGCTCGGTATCCACCGCGGTATTGATGAGGTCGATCATCTGCTTGGTCTTTCCGGTGCCCTTCAGGCCCATGATTACCTTGACCATTTTCGATCACTCCTTACTTGAGTATAGAGGGGAGTCCCTCTGTGATAGTCCCATGTTACCATGATCCGGAGAAAATTTCAATACAGGAAAGCAAAGTTCATGGAAAATTCGGAAAATCCCTTCCGGGGCGGAGGGAGGGGTTGCAAGGCCGGGGCGGATGGGGTATACTGGGGGGCGAAAGGGGGCCCGCCTATGAAACGCATCCTTCTCCTCACCACCGGCGGCACCATCGCCTCCCGGCTCACCGACGAGGGGCTGGCCCCCGGCCTGGACGGGGACGCCCTGGCCCACTACCTGGGGGGCCTGCCGGACAGCTACAACCTCACCGTCCGGGACATCCTCCACCTGGACTCCTCCAACATCCAGCCGGAGGAGTGGCGGCTCATCGCCCGCCACGTCTTTCACGCCCGGGAGGACTTCGACGGCATCGTGGTGTCCCACGGCACCGACACCATGGCCTACACCGCCTCCGTCCTCAGCTACATGGTGCGGAACATCCCCGTCCCCGTGGTGCTGACCGGGGCCCAGCTTCCCATTGAGCACCCCCTCACCGACGGGCTGGACAACCTCCGCACCGCCTTCGCTATGGCGGCGTCTGGCCGTCCGGGGGTGTTCCTGGCCTTCGACCGCCGGGTGATGCTGGGCTGCCGGGCGGTGAAAACCCACACCACCGCCTTCGGCGCCTTCGAGAGCGTGAACTGGCCCCTGGTGGCCCGTGTGGACGGGGCGGGGCTCAACCTGCGGGAGGAGGCCATCCCCCCGGCGGACGGCCCCTGCGTCCTGCGGGACGCTTTGTGCCAGCAGGTGTTTTTGATCAAGCTCACCCCCGGCCTGGACCCGGAGATCTTTGATATGCTGCTGCGGATGCACTACCGGGGGGTGGTCATCGAGGCGTTCGGGGCCGGGGGCCTCCACTTCATCCGCCGGAACCTCATCGAAAAGCTCCACAACGCCGCCCAGGCGGGGATGGCGGTGGTGGTGTGCAGCCAGTGCCTCTATGAGAGCAGCAATTTCGCCCTCTACCAGGCGGGGCAGAAGGCCCTGGCGGAGGGGGTGATCCAGGGCTACGACATGACCACCGAGGGGGCGGTCACCAAGCTGATGTGGGCCCTGGGCCAGACGGACAGCCTGGACGGGGTGCGGGCCCTGTTCGCGAAAAGCCTGTGCGGGGAAATCAGAAGCGCGGAGAAGCGGACGGCGAAGACGCTTGGAGCGGAGTGAAAGCAAAAGCCCAAGACCCGCACAGCGGGACTTGGTTTTGCTTGAACCACAGCGAAAGCGGTTGAGCGCCCCGGCCGCTTCGCAGCGTGACAATGCAGGGGCCATACTAAACGCAAAAACAGCGGGGACGGGTTTTCGCCGTCCCCGCTGATGTCATTCCTGTTCTATCCCCATATCCCGGTGGATATGCGCCCGCAGCGCGTCAAAGGACTCCACGCTCAAATCGTGTTCGATCCGGCAGGCGTCGGCGGCGGCGGTGTCCTCCGCCACCCCCAGGTGGATCAGCCACTTGGTCAGCAGCAGGTGCCGCTCGTAAATCCGCTGGGCGATCTCCAGCCCCTCGTCCGTCAGGGTGAGGAAGCCCCCCTCGTCCATCACCACGAAGCCCCCCTCCCGGAGGAGGCTCATAGCGCGGCTGACGCTGGGCTTGGAGAAGCCCAGCCGCTGGGCCACGTCGATGGACCGCACCGGCCCCTGCTCCCCCAGGGCCAGGATGGCCTCCAGGTAGTTCTCCGCGGACTCGTGTATGTTCACCCAAACCCACCTCCAGACCGGGCCCCGCCCCGCAGGGCGGTTTTCCAGCGCTTACCAGCTCTAAAAACAGTATACCATACTCCCCCGCCAATGGCAACGGGAATCTGCGGGCATTGCAATTTTTTCCCGGATGTGATATGATACTTCCAATTTTGAGACGGCCCAGGGCCGGGGAGGTTTTCCATGGGAAATGTGAAATTTTTGATCCAGCGGGTGCTGGACATGAACTACAAGGCCATGCTGGACACCATCGGCGACATCCACAAGCGCACCGGCCGCTCCCGCTGGTGGATCTTCCAGGATATGCGCCGCTGCGCCACCAAATACGGCGCGGGCTACGTGGACTACAACCTGTTCGAGCTGTACGACCTCACCCCCGAGCTGCGGGACACCTACCTCACCCGTGTCCGCAACAACGAGCTGGTGGTGAAGTATAACAGCAAGGCCGCCATGGACGAGCTGGACGACAAGGCGAAATTCAACACCCGCTTCGCGGACTTCCTCCACCGGGACTGGGTTCACGTCACCGGGGAAAACAAGGACGAGGTGCTGGCCTTCCTGTCCAAGCACCAGCACTTCATGTCCAAGCCCACCCACGGCTGCTGCGGCCGGGGCATCGAGAAGCTGAACACCGCCGACTTCCCCTCCCTGGACGCGCTGTACCAGCGGCTGCTGAAGCAGGCCCCCGACCTGGAGCTGGAGGAGCTGATTGTCCAGCACCCGGATTTGAACGCCATCTACCCCGGCTCCATCAACACCGCCCGGATCGTCACCCTCCGGGGCAAGGGGGGGAAGGTCTACTTCATCGCCGCCCTGCTGCGCATCGGCAACGGCAAGTTTGTGGATAACTTTGACAACGGCGGCATGCTGGCCCCGGTGGACCTGGACACGGGGACGGTCACCGGCGTGGCGGTGGACAAGTACAAGAACATCTACGAGAAGCACCCCGCCACCGGCGCCGCCATCAAAGGCAGCGTCATCCCCGACTGGGACAAGGCCAAGGAGCTGGTCACCCAGGCCGCCCCCCTGATCCCGGACGTGCGGTACGTGGGCTGGGACGTGTGCTTCACCCCCAGCGGCCCCTGCCTGGTGGAGGGGAACCAGTACCCCGCCCACGACCTGTACCAGCACCCCATCCAGACCCCCGACCGGGTGGGCCTCATGCCCCGCATCCGGGCGGTGGAGGAAGCGGAGAAAAATTTGTGAAAACCGCACGGGAACCCCTTGACAGCCCCGGCGTCCCTTTGTTAAAATCAGTGTAGCACATCCCCAAAACCACCCGGTCCGGCTACTCCCTTGGGCGTCACCCACCCATAGCCGCGCCGAGGAAAACAAAAGGAGGAAACCATCCGCGGGCCGGCGGTGCGGCAATGTGGAGACTTGCCGTAATGTCCACGGGGTACACTCCCCGCGGGCGAGGATACGTCGCGGAGGCGGCGTGTTTACGGTCCATCGCTATGGCAACTTTGAGTTTGAAAGGCATCAAGAAGATCTACGACGGCGGCGTGACGGCGGTTCACGATTTCAACCTGGAAATCGCGGACAAGGAGTTCATCGTGCTGGTCGGCCCCTCCGGCTGCGGCAAGTCCACCACCCTGCGCATGGTGGCCGGCCTGGAGGAGATCA
>CASTQR010000178.1 GCA_949451265.1 uncultured Eubacteriales bacterium
GCCCCGCGGACAAGGCGGGGGTGCTGGCGGGGGACGTGATCACCGCCGTGGACGGGGTGTCCATCGCCGGGGAGGCCCGGGAGGAGGCCTCCGACCGCATCCGGGGGGAGGAGGGCACCAAGGTGACCCTGACCCTCTTAGGGGAGGACGGGGCCAGCCGGGAGGCGGTGTGCACCCGGGCCACCCTCCACAACGCCTCCGCCCAGGGGAGGCTGCTGGAGGGGAACGTGGGCTACGTCCAGCTCAGCAACTTCTACTCCGGCTCGGCGGACAGCTTCCGGCGGGAGGTGGACGCCCTGGTGGAGCAGGGGGCGGAACGCCTGCTGATCGACCTGCGGGGGGACCCCGGCGGCTACGTGGCGGAGCTGGAGAAGATTCTGGACTACCTGCTGCCGGAGGGCCCGGTGTTCACCCACAAGCCCCGGTGGTGGTTCAAGTCGGTGTACCAGTCGGACGAGAGCTGTATCGACCTGCCCATGGCGGTACTGGTGAACCAGCACAGCTACTCGGCGGCGGAGCTGCTGGCGGCCCAGCTCCGGGAGAGCGCGGACGCCCCCATCGTGGGGGAGCGCACCACCGGCAAGGGCTACTCCCAGGTGACCTTCCCCCTGGCCAACGGCGGCGGGGCGGGGCTGTCCACGGCGGCGTACTGCACGGGCAGCGGCCACTCCCTCATCGGGGAGGGGATTGTGCCCGACGTGGAGCTGTCCCTGCCCGAGGGCGCGGCCATAGGCGGGGAGGACGATGTGCAGCTCCAGGCGGCCCTGGAGCTGCTGGCAAAGCAGTAAGAGAAGCCCCCGCTCACACGAACGGGGGCTTTGTATGCCGGCATTATTTCCGAAGGAAGATAATGCCCAGGATATGCGCATACAGCCTCCCCGCCCAACGGGCGGGGAGGCTGTATGTCACTTCCGCAGGAAGATAATGCCCAGGATATGTGCGCACAGCCTCCCCGCCCAACGGGCGGGGAGGCTGTATGTCATTTCCGCAGGAAGATAATGCCCAGGATATGCGCACGCAGCCTCCCCGCCCAACGGGCGGGGAGGCTGTATGTCATTTCCGCAGGAAGATAATGCCCAAGGTATTGGGCCCGCAGTGGCAGGAGATGGTGGAGCCCGCCACGGCGGTGGACACGTCATGGAAGCCGAACTGCCGCACCATGGCGCAGACGGCCTCGGGAATGGCAGGGGTGCAGCGGGTGTGAACCACGAAGATCCGGTCCTGGTTCACGTCCTTCCCGGTGAGCTGATCCAGCACATAGTCGTCCAGCACCTTGTCGAAGGCCCCCCGGTACTTCTTGCCTACGGTCATCCTGCCGTTGGCCAGCACGATGCAGGGCTTCAGCTTCAGCAGGTTGGCGCCTAAAGCCACCACGGAGGAGCAGCGGCCCCCCTTGGCCAGATAGTCCAGCTTATCCACCACGAAGGTGGTGTCCACTTTCCCGATCAGGCCGTCCAGCAGGGCCAGGATCTCGTCCACGGACGCGCCCCGCTCCGCGGCCTGGGCGGCCTCCAGCACCAGCAGGCCCTGGCCCACGGTGAGGTTTTGGGAGTCCACCACGTGGACGTTGGGGTAGTCCGCCGCGGCCACCAGGGCGTTCTGGTAGCAGCAGGAGAACTCGCTGCCGATGGTGATATGGAGCACGTGATCATACTGGGGGGACAGCTCGGCAAACAGGGCCTGGTAGTCCGCGATGTTCACCGCGGAGGTGGAGGGCAGGGCGCCGCCCCCCTCCACGTGTCGGAAGATGTCCTCGGGATCGGTATCCACGCCGTCCCGGTAGGTGCCGCCGCCGTAGGAGACGTACAGGGGGACGATGGTGATCTGGTGGCGCTCTACCAGCTCGGCGGGCAGGTCGCAGGTGCTGGTGGCGGTGATTTTGATGGACATAAGGGAACCTCCGTTCAAGTTCTCGAATTCGTCTGCGATTATATCAGACGGGCGGAGGAAAAACAACCGGGGAAATAGACAAGGCCGCTTGCCGTTTTCCTATGGGCCGTGAAGATTTTTGACAAGGGGCGGAGGCTGTCAAGCGTCTGGGCGGGCATGATCCCCCTTCGGGGCGCATATGTGTGTCCGAGGTGATGGACATGGTGGGGGAGCTGATCTGCGTCCGGGGGCGGGGCCGGGGCAAAGCGGAGCCGTCCGCGTTGGGGCCGCTGCCCGCGGCGCGGTGGACGGTATACGCCCCGGAGGGCCTGTCCCCCGGTTGGCTGGAGCGGCGGCTGTACCGGGCGGAGCGGGGGCTGGCAAAGCTGGGGGTGGGCCGGGTGGTACTGCGGGACGGCTTCCCCTATGGGGACAGGCTGCGGCTGCTGCGGACGGTGGATCCCCTGCCCCTGTGGCGGGGGCTGGCGGCGGAGCTGGCCCTGGGGGCGCTGGCTGCGGAGGGGGTGCCGCCAGGCCGGGGGAGGGTGGCCCTGTCCGCCCCCCGGCTGTGCGGGGAGCTCACCGCCGCGGCGGAGGGGCTGTGCCCCCTGGTGCGGGGCCTGGTCATCGACGCCCCCGGCGGGGAGGACTACGCCCGCCGCCTACAGGCCCGGTTCGGCCTGCCGGTGACGCCTCCGGCAGCGGGGGCGGACGTGACGGCGGCCTTCGGCCCCGGCGGGGGGCGGTGGGGCCGCTGCATGGAGCTGTACGGGGCGGTAGATTTGGGCGGGCTGTCGGTGACGGCGGCGGGGATAGAGCTGCCGGAGGACTGCGCCGATCAGGTGCTGGCCCTGTTGTGGGAGGGGGGGCTGGTGAAGCGGGAGGATCTGCGGATCACCTAAAAGGGCACCCCGTCATCCGCCTCCGGCTCCGGGGGCGGGGCCAGAGCCGCCACCGTCACCGCGTCCCTGCCGTACTTGGAGCGGATGGCGTCCATGGTGCGCTCCAGGGCCTCCACCTTGTCCCGCTCCCGGGGGGCGGCGGACTGGAACAGGCTGAGCTGCTGGGCCGCCTCCCCCTCGGGGATCAGGTTGTGGGCGGTGAGGGTGAGGGCCCGGATGGGGGCGCCGGACTTCCAGCTCCGGGCCAGGATGTCCATGGCGGCGCGGTACAATTCCCGGGCGGTGTTGGCGGGGGCGGGCAGGGGCCGCTGGCGGCAGATGTCTTTGAAACTGGGATCCCGGATGGTCACCTGAAGGGTGGAGGCCATCAGCCCGTGCCGGCGCAGCCGCACCGCCACCTGGTCGGCCAGCAGGGACACGCCACGGGCCACCTCCTCCCGGCGGGTGAGGTTCCGGGGGAAGGTCTCCCCATTGCCCACCGACTTGGGGGGCGTGTACGTCCCCGCCGGGGCCACGGCGCTGCCGTCCAGGCCGTTGGCATAGTTCCAGAGCTGGGGGCCCTGCTTGCCCAGCAGCTCCCCCAGGGCGAAGCGGTCAAATTGGGCCAGATCCCCGATGGTGGACACGCCGTACTGGGCCAGCACCTTCGCCGACGCCCGGCCCACGAACAGCAGATCGGTGACCGGCAGGGGCCACACCATCTCCCGGTAATTCTCCGGGGTGATGACGGTGGTGGCGTCTGGTTTTTTGTAGTCGCTGCCCAGCTTGGCGAACACCTTGTTGAAGGACACCCCCACCGAGATGGTGAGCCCCAGCTCCTCCCGGACGGTGTTCCGGATGCGGTCGGCCAGGGCCTTCGGGTCCCCGCCGAACAGGTGGAGGGAGCCGGTGACATCCAGCCAGCTCTCGTCGATGCCGAAGGGCTCAATGAGGTCGGTGAAGCGGTCATAGATGGCGTTGACCCGCTTGGAGTAGTCCCGGT
>CASTQR010000179.1 GCA_949451265.1 uncultured Eubacteriales bacterium
CCGCTGCTCCTGCTCCTTCTGGGCGGTGCAGTCCAGCAGGAACCGGCGGCACACCAGCGCCCCATTCTGCCGCACCAGCTTCACGTTGCCCATGATATGCAGCAGCCGCCCGTCGGCATGGCGCACCCGGTAGGCGATGCCCACGCTGTCCCCCTCCTCCTTCAGGGAGCGGATACAGGCGCGCAGCCGGGGCTTGTCGTCCTCCTCCACAGTGGAGGCAATGAGGTCAAAGCCGTTGGCCAGCAGCGCCTCCCGGCTGGAAAAGCCCAGTATGTTCAGCGCGGCCCGGTTGACGTTGAAGATCTCCCTGCCGTCCAGGGAGTGGGTGAGCACGCCGCAGTCCATGGTGGTGAACAGGGATTCCAGCATTTCATTCTTGCGCACCAGGGCCTCCTGGTAGGCCCGCTCCTTGGTCACGTCGATGCCCACCCCCACGGTGCCCATCACCGTGCCGTCGATGTCGTACAGGGGGGACTTGTAGGTGGTGAGGGTGCGCTGGCCCTCCCCGGTCTCGATGGTCTCCTCGGACACGCAGGTCTGGCGGCTCTCCATGACCTCCCGCTCGGACTGGATGCAGGCGGGGTCGTCCCGCTCCACGTCCCAGATGTAGGCGTGGCCCCGGCCCTGGACCTGCTCCCTGGTTTTCTTCACGGTGCGGCAGAAGCTGTCGTTCACCCGCTCGTGGATGCCGTCCTTGGTCTTGTACCAGATCAGGTTGGGCACGCCGTTGATGGTGGCCTCCAGGAAGTGCTCCCGCTCCCACAGGTCGGTGGCGGCCTTGCGGCCCTCCTGCCAGCGCAGGAAGCGGAAGGGGATCTCTGCCGGATCCGGGTCGATCCACAGGTCCCGCAGCTGGGGCAGATAAGGGGTGAGGCCGGGAAGCTGCTCCCGGGCCGCCGCCGCCAGCACGTCCGCCCCCTCCTTCACGGCGGGCAGGAGGGCGTCCAGCGCGGCGGGGGCGTCCAGTCCCCGCAGGTCCAGCAGGATCACGTCCGCCCCGGCGCACAGGCTGGCGTCGGGGTGGGTGCTCTCGGTAAAGATGTGGGTGAACCCCTTCAGGGGGGCGGCCCCCCGTATGACGTCCAGCAGGGCCCGGTCCCGGCCCAGCAGGTAAAATTGAAGCTGACAGCGGTACATTGGCTGATCCCTCCGGGGAGCGGCACGGACGCCGCCTTTTTGTCAGAAAATGGAGGCAAATGACACACGTTCAGATCATTTTATCAAGTTTCTCCGCCGATGTCAACAGGATGGGAAAGGCTTTCCACCTTGACCGGCAGGCCAAGAAAAGCGCGAACCGGCAGTTCACGGAGGCGGTGCTCCAGATGGACCGGCAGAACGCCGGGGAAAAGCAGTGACCGCGAAAAAGGGGCGGGGGGTTGGAACACCAACCCCGCCCCTTTTTTGACCCGTCACACCCGCTTCCAAACCGCCCCGCCGGGCACGTCGGTGATCTCAATCCCCTGTGCCTTCAGCTCGTCCCGGATGCGGTCGGCCTGGTTGAAGTTCTTCGCCTTCTTGGCCTGCGCCCTTTGCAGCACCAGGGCGTCGATGTCCGGGTCGCCCTCCCCCTGGACGGTAATTTCCGCCGATACGCCAAACGCGATACTGGCATTGATTGGGCCTAAATCCACTTTTTTGAGCGTAGGCCGTATTTCTTCCGCTTTCTTGAGCAGAGACAGGCTCATGACCTGGTCATGATCCGCAAGAATGGCCAGCCGGGTTGCGCCGCCAGCAGGGGCTTTCAGTGCGTCATACAAGCAGGTAATACCCATTGAAGTATTCAAATCGTTGCCCACAAGGTCTAAAAATTTTTTGTGATACTCCTGGAGGAGCGCTTCATCCACCTTGCCGTCATCGGGGTCAAGCGCCGCTATTTTTCTCACCAGCTTGCCGTACGCCCCCGCCGCGTTGTCCAGGTTCTCCCAGGAGAACACCAGCCCCTTCCGGTAGTGGCTCTGCAAGCAGAAAAAGCGGTAGGCCAGGGGGTCGTACCCCTTCTCCTCCAGCAGGGAGACCGTCAAAAACTCCCCCTTGGACTTGGACATTTTGCCGGAGTTGGTGTTCAGGTGGTGGACGTGGAACCACTGGGCGCACCAGGGATGGCCCAGATACGCCTCGGACTGGGCGATCTCGTTGGTGTGGTGGGGGAAGGCGTTGTCCACCCCGCCGCAGTGCAAGTCCAGGTACTCCCCGTTATACTTCATGGAGATGCAGGAGCACTCGATATGCCAGCCGGGGTAGCCCACCCCCCAGGGGGAGTCCCATTTCAGCGCCTGGTCCTCAAACTTGGACTTGGTAAACCAGAGGACAAAGTCGTTCTTGTTCCGCTTGTTGGCGTCCTCCTCCACGCCCTCCCGGACGCCCACCGCCAGATCCTCCTCATCGTGGTCGTTGAACACGTAGTAGTGATCCAGCCTGGAGGTGTCGAAATACACGTTCCCCCCCGCCGCGTAGGCGTACCCTTTCTCAATCAGGCCGGACACCACTTTGATGAACTCGTCGATGAGCCCCGTGGCGGGCTGCACCACGTCGGGGGTCTTGATGTTCAGCTTGGCGCAGTCGTCGAAAAAGGCGTCGGTGTAGAATTTCGCGATGTCCATCACGGACTTGTTCTCCCGCTTGGCGCCCTTGAGCATCTTGTCCTCGCCGGTGTCCGCGTCGGAGGCCAGGTGGCCCACGTCGGTGATGTTCATCACCCGGTTTACGTCATAGCCCTCGTACCGCAAAAACTTCTCCAGCACGTCCTCCATGATGTAGGAGCGCAGGTTGCCGATGTGGGCGAAGTGGTAGACGGTGGGGCCGCAGGTGTACATTTCCACCCGGCCGGGGGTGTGGGTTTTGAACTCCTCTTTCTTGTGGGTGGCGGAATTGTAGAGATACATATTGATAACCCTCCTTATGGTTTCATTCGTGGAGCTCCAGGGGCAGGCCGTCGGGGTCGTGGAACAAGGTGAACCGCCCGCCGCAGGGATCGGCCCGGACGGGCTCGCAGGGCACGCCCTTCCCTTCCAGCTCCCGGACGGCGGCCTCAATGTCGTCCACCCGGAACGCCAGGTGACGCAGACCCCGGGCCTCCGGGTAGCTGGGCCGGGGCGGGGCGCTGGGGATGACGAACAGCTCCAGCGCCCCGTCCCCGAACTGCAAATCAATCTTCCAGTCCCCCCGCTCCTCCCGGTAGTGTTCCCGCAGCACGGGGAAGCCCAGGGTGTCCACGTAAAATTCCCGGGCCTTCCGGTAGTCGGACGCGATGACGGCGGCATGGTGCAGTTGGTTGAATAACATGGGATTCCTCCTTTGTGGCGATCAGCCCTCCCCCCCATAGGGGGGGTGGCACGGCGAAGCCGTGACGGGTGAGGGGGCGGACGTTGGGCGCTTGGCTTCTCCTGATTTGGAACACGGGCGCAGCCCCTTGCCGCACCCTCATCCATCACGGCTTTGGGGAAGGCTACAGCGGCTTCTGATCCAGCAGCTTCTCCAGCGCCTCCACCCGGTCGGACAGCGCCGCCAGCTTTTCCAGGGTGGGGTTTTTCACGCTGGTCTGATCCACCTCGTCGGCGTAATGGGTGGAGCGGCCGGCGATGCGCACGATCTGGGCGGGGATGCCCACGGCGGTGGCGTCGGCGGGCACCTCGCTGAGCACCACCGCGTTGGCGGCGATGCGGGAATTGTCCCCCACCTTGAAGGGGCCCAGCACCTTGGCCCCGGTGGAGATGAGCACGTTGTTGCCGATGGTGGGGTGGCGCTTGCCCTG
>CASTQR010000180.1 GCA_949451265.1 uncultured Eubacteriales bacterium
GGGGATCGGGCTGGTGTCCTGGGACGGGGGGATCGCCCTCACCCGGGGGGACGTGCTGACCCTGTGCGGCGGGTTCATCTACGCCTGCCATATCGTGGCGGTGGCCAAGTTCTCCCAGGGGCGGGACGCGGTGCTGCTGAGTATCCTCCAGTTCGCCGGGGCCGCTTTGTGCTTCGCCGTGGGGACGGCGTTTACCCATGGCGTGCCCACGGGGGGGCTGTCTCCCAACGCATGGCTGGTGCTGCTGTACCTGGCGGTGTTCGGCACCACCATCGGGCAGCTGTTCCAGAACGTGGGGCAGAAGTACACCGACCCCTCCTCCGCCGCCCTGCTGCTGGCGCTGGAGGCCCCCTTCGGGGTGATGTTCTCCGTGGCCTTCGGGGCGGAGACGCCGGGGGGGCTCATGTACCTGGGGTTCGCCCTGATCTTCCTGGCGGTGGTTTGCTCGGAGACGCAGTTCAAATTTTTGAGGCGGGGGGCGGGGAAGCCGGGGGCGTGACACGCTGGACGAGACGCACCCCTTACTTAGATATGCTTCTCCAGCCACGCCAGCACGTCGGCGTACACCTCGCCCTTGTTGATCTCGTTCAGCATCTCGTGGCGCCCGCCGGGGTAGAGCTTCATGGTGAGGTCGTGGGTGCCGTGGGTTTCAAAGAAGCCGTACACCGTTTTGACACCCTCCCCGTTGGAGCCCACCGGGTCCTGATCCCCGGAGAACAGGTAGATGGGGGTGCGGGGGTCCATGTTGGCCAGACCCTCCTCGCTGGCGATGTATTGCAGGCCCCCCATCATGTCCCGGAACATCCCGGCGGTGGGCTTGAAGGTGCAGAAGGGATCCTTCAGGTATTTGTCCACCACCGCCTCGTCCCGGCAGATCCAGTCCGCCGTGGTGCGGTTGGGCTTGAACTGCTTGTTGTAGGCCCCCAGGGACAGCTTGTCGATGAGGGGGCTCACCGTCTCCGGGCCCCGGAGGGCGCAGAGGGCGGAGGCCACCGCCTTGCCCGCCGCCACCAGGGCGGGCTTCTCCTGCCCGGTGCCGGACAGGATGCAGCCGTCCACCGTGCCGGGGTACTTGCACAGGTAGGTGCGGGCCAGGAAGGATCCCATGGAGTGGCCCAGCAGGAAGTAGGGCAGGCCGGGGAACTTCTCCCCCATCAGCACCCGCAGACGGCGCACGTCGGAGGTCACCAGCGACCAGCCGTCCTTTTTGCCGAAGTAGCCGTATTTGCCGTCGTCCACCGTTTTGCCGTGGCCCAGGTGGTCCTCCCCGCAGACGGCGAAGCCATGATCCGAGAGCCAGCGGGCGAAGTGGTCGTACCGGCCCGCGTACTCCGCCACGCCGTGGACGAGCTGCACCACCGCCCGGGGCTGGCCCTCCGGGAGCCAGAGGCTGGCGCGGATGCTGTGGACGCCGTCCCTGGAGGGGTAGGAAAATTCCGTAAAGTCTGCCATAACAAATCACTCCATTGCTGTTAGTTTGTGGTATACTTTAGTTTAATGGAAATTTGTCCATTTGTCAATTTACAAAACCCATTGCCGTGCATAGCACAAGGAGTGCCGAAATGAAGAAATACCTGTCCCGCCTGCTGGCTGTTCTGCTGGCCCTGTCCCTGCTGGTTGTCCCCGCCTCCGCCCTCACGGTGGATCAGGCGCTGGAGCTGCTGGAGGAGGTCTACTACTACGACATACCCGACGAGGCCTATGAGGCCGAGACCCTGGATCAGCTCATGGCGATCCTGGGCGACCCCTACACCACGTACATGACTGCGGAGGAGTACCAGGCGTTTTTGAAGCTGCTGGAGGGGGACTCCAATATCATCGGCATCGGCGTGTCCTGCCAGTACACGCCGGAGGGGATCCTCATACTCAGCACCATCTCCGGCGGCAGCGCCAGGGAGGCGGGCCTCCAGGCCGGGGATCTCATCGTGGCCATCGATGGGCAGTCCTGCGTGCCCGCCAATGAGGAGAACGCCTCCCGCCTGTCCGGGGCGGAGGGCACCCGGGTCACCGTCACCGTCCTGCGGGGCGGGGAGACGAAAGACTACACCCTCACCCGCCGCCCGGTGATTGAGCCCAACCTGGAGCTGTCCATTGAGGGCCGGGTGGGCTTCCTCGACTGCAACAGCTTCGGGGAAAACACCGGCAAGGAGTTCGCCAAGCTGGTGAAGGACAACGACGGCAAGGTGGACGTGTGGGTGATTGACCTCCGGGGGAACGGCGGGGGGTACACCCAGGCGGCGGTGGATATGCTGGGGGCGCTGATGGGCCCCGGCTACCACCTGTATTTTGAGACGGCGGGGGGCGCCGTGGAGGCGCAGCCCTCCTACGATAGGGCGGCCACAGAAAAGCCGGTGATCGTCCTCACTGACGGGGGCAGCGCCTCCGCCTCCGAGCTGACCTCGGGGAGCATCCGGGACTATGGCCGGGGCGTGCTGGTGGGCGGGCGCACCTACGGCAAGGGCGTGGCCCAGATCATCCTGGACGCGGACGCCCTGGCGAAGCTGCCGGAGTACGACGGCTATTTTGAGGGGGACGGGCTGAAGATCACCGTCTACCGCTTTTACACCGGGGGGCTGAACAGCCCGGACAAGGTGGGCGTGATCCCCACCCTGCTGGTGGACGATGAGGACGCGGCGGCGGTGGCCCTGGCCCTGTGCGGCGATCCCGGCAAAGCCAAGATGAGCATTTTGGTGAGCGCCCCCGGCGCGCCGGCGGAGCGGCGGAGCTACAGCATTGACCCCGGCACGGACGAGAAAACCCTGTCCGCCCTGCTGTCCGCCCTGCCCCCCCAGATTTCCCTGGGCTACAACCCGGCGCCCGGCTGGTATCAGGATATCTATACCCCCGCCCAGCTGGCGGAGCTTTTGGGGATTGCGTATGAGAACCGCTGGTTCACCGATGTGGCGGGCAGCAGGTATGCCGACGCCATCAACGCCATGGGCACCTATAGGCTGCTCCAGGGGGACGGCAGGGGGCACTTTAACCCGGACGGGAAGCTGACCAGGGCGGAGCTGTGCGCCATGCTGGCCAACGTGCTGAACGTGTCCTACCGGGGGGCGAGCCGGTTTACAGATGTAGACCAAAACGCCTGGTACGGCCCCTCCGTCAACGCTATGGGCTACCTGGGCATTGTGGACGGCGTGGGCGATGGGAAGTTCAACCCCGGCGGCACCCTCACCCAGGAGGAGTTCCACACCATCATGGGCCGGACGGCCCGGTTCTTCAACCTGGAGCTGGACGCCTACGCGGAGTGGGTGGAGGAGAAGGAGAGCCACCTCACCCTGGGCCAGCGCTCCGCCCTGAACGGGTATTCCAAGTGGGCCAGGAACAGCATGGCGGTGCTGGCCTGGGGGCTGGAGGACGCCCTGGACGGCACGGGGGACATGCTGTTTGATTCCCTGAAAAACCTGTCCCCCAAGGCCCCCGTCCGCCGGGAGGAGGCCGCCGCGGGGATGTACGCGGTGCTGTCCGGCCTGGAGATTCTGCCGTAACCACACTGACAGCCAAGACCGGGGGACGGCCTTGGCTGTCTCATTCCCTGTGAAGGAGAGGATTGCTGATGGATCTGCTGCTCCACATCTGCTGCGCCCCCTGTTCCGTGGCCTGTATCAGGACGCTGCGGGAGGAGGGGGTGGAGCCCGTGGGGTTCTGGTATAACCCCAACATCCACCCGTTCCAGGAGTACCGGGCCAGGAGGGACACCCTGCGGCAGTACGCCCGGGACATCGGCCTGGAGCTGCGGGAGGAGGA
>CASTQR010000181.1 GCA_949451265.1 uncultured Eubacteriales bacterium
CCGGGGCGGGCTTTGGAGGGCGGACGCCCAAACCTCCGCCCTGCCCGTTCCCTCAAGGCCCGCTGTCCCCCAACGGCGGGCCTTGGGGGGACAAAAAAACGCCCCCGCCAGGGGGCGGGGGTCAGCCTTGAAGCGTTGACTGTAAGTCGGCTTTTAATTTTGCCAGCTCGGAGCGGATGCCCTCTACTGTGTCTTGGGCTTCCGCCCGTTCCAGCGCACGAATTAACAGACGAATATAGGCTTTGAATTGCAGGTCGGTCATGCCCTCCATAGGCTTCGCCACCTTTCTTTGGTATGAAAAAATCATAGCACATAATTAGGTTGAAATCAAGCTATACAAATCCCGCAAAATCTGTTAAAATAAGGGAGACAGGCCCATGAACCCCGACACCCTGCTGACAATTTACCTCTGCGTCTGGCTGGCGGTGGCCGGGGCGGTGCTGGGCAGCTTCCTGGACTGCGCCGCGTGGCGCTGGGCCCGGGGGGAGGCCATGTTCCGGGGGCGGTCCCACTGCGGCTCCTGCGGGCACACCCTGTCCGCCGGGGAGCTGGTGCCGGTGTTCTCCTACCTGTTCTCCCGGGGCAGGTGCCGCCACTGCGGGGAGAAGATCCCGGCGGAATGCCTGTGGGCGGAGCTGGCGGGGGCGGTTTGCTTTGTGTGCCTGGGCGTCCGGTTCGGCCTGACGCTGGAGCTGGTGCAATGGCTGGTGCTGGGGGGGCTGCTGCTGGCGGTGTCCCTGGCGGACGCGGCCAAGCAGATCATCCCGGACAAGCTGCTGATCGCGGCGGCGGCTAACCGGGCTGTGTGGCTGTTTATACTGCGCCAGCCCCTGTGGGACACGGTGAAGGGGATGCTGGCGAGCTGTATCATCCCGGCGGCGCTGCTGGCCTTTGTGCTGCTGGCGGAGAAGGTGCTGAAGAAGGAGGCCATGGGCGGCGGCGACATCAAGCTGCTGCTGGCGCTGGCCTTGTACCTGAGCTGGCCGGAGTTGCTGCTGACCCTGCTGGGCGGGTGCCTGCTGGGGATTCTGGGGGCGGCGCTGGGGAAGAAAACGGGGGCCATCCCCTTCGGGCCGTGCTTAGCGGCGGCGGGGGTGCTGGCGGTGTGCTTCGGCGGGCCGCTGATCGGCTGGTATCTGGGGCTGTTTTGAGAGGGAGGACTTGACATGGCGAGGATCAAGGTGGGCTTCGATATCGGCGGGAGCTCCATGAAGGCGGCGGCGGCCCAGGGGGGCGGCCTCCGGGTGGAGACGGTGCGCCTGCCGGAGAAGCTGATAGACGAGAACGGGATCACCATGCCCAACGCGTTCTCCCAGTTCCTGAAGCAGACCATGAAGGAGCTGCGGATGCCCCGGGGCCCGGCGGCGCTGGTGCTGCCCTCCAACCAGGTGATCTGCCGCCTGGTGAATATGCCGGAGATGAACCAGGAGCAGCTGATGATGAACCTGCCCTATGAGTTCGCGGACTTCATCCAGGGCGCGCCGGACCAGTATTTCTGCGACTATGCCCTGTGCGGGAAGGGCTCCGGCGACGAGGAGGGGACCATGCCCATGATGGCGGCGGTGGCCGCCAAGCGGCAGCTGGAGCAGTATATCAAGATGTTCGCCAAGGCGGGGGTACGGCTGAAGAAGCTGGTGCCCCAGGAGATGGCACTCATCGAGCTGTGCCGCGCCCAGCCCGCCGGGGAGGGGCCCCGTGAGTTCTGCTTTGTGGACCTGGGCCACCAGCAGACCCGGATCACCGTGGTGCTGGGCGACCGGGTGCAGGCTACCCGGCGGCTGAACTTCGGGGGCCGGGACATGGACCTGGCCATCGCGCAGGAGCTGGGGGTGGACGCCTTCCTGGCGGGCACCTACAAGATGGGGGGCCAGCAGGCGGCCCTGGCGGTGCCGGCGGTGGCGGACGTGTGCGAGCGGCTGGCGGTGGAGATTTTGAAGGTGGTGAACTTCTACCAGTTCACCTACCGCTCCAGCAATCTGAGCGGGGTTTATCTGGTGGGGGGCGGCGCGGCGCTGGAGCCCCTGCGCCAGGCCATCGAGAACACGGCGGGCCTGCCCCTGCTGGATCCGGGGGAGCTGCTGAATACCGCGTCGGGCTCGGCGGCGGACGGACTTTTCGCGGCCGGAGCTGCCATGGGAGGGGTATGACATGGGTAAAAAGCTGAAAAGCGCCCCCACCAAGCGGACCATGAACCTGTACTTCAAGCCCGATCGTACCACCAAACCGGCCACGGTGGCGCTGTATGTGCTGTTTGTGCTGGTGGTGCTGCTGGGCCTGTCCAAGGTGCTGGTGTACGACCTGTGGATGAAGGTGGACGGGGCCCGGTCGGCGCTGTCCGCGGTGGAGGGCCAGCTGGACTCCGTGATGGCGGAGCTGGCGGACTACCCGGAGGTGAAGGAGAAGTACCAGCGGTATTCCGCCACCGACGAGGAGCGGGAGCTCATTGACCGCATGGAGGTGCTGGCCCTGCTGGACGAGGCCGTCGGCGCCACCGGGCAGCTCAGCAGCGTGGCGGCCAGCGGACAGGTGGTGCAGGTGCAGTTCAAGCGGGTGACCCTGGCCCAGACGGCGGAGATCGTCCGGCGGCTGGAGGAGTCCCCCCTGGTGGAGCGCACCACCGTGAACACGGCGGCCACCACGGAGGAGGACGGGGAGCTGGTGTCCGCCAGCATCCTCATCCAGCTTCATAAGGAGGTGGCGGGGGAATGAAACGGCAATTATCCGCCCGGGAGCTGATCCTGCTGGGAATGCTGCTGGTGCTGGTGTTGGTGGGCGGCTATGTGCTGCTGTTCTATATGCCCATGAACGCGGAGCTGGAGCGGCTGGATCAGGAGAAGAAATCCTGCGAGGAACAGCTCCAGATCGCCCAGCTCCAGGCGGAGGACAAGCGCCGCATGGAGCGGGAGCTGGAGGAGATCTTCGCCGCCAACCCCAACCCGGTCAGCATCGCCCCCTATGACAACCTGAAGCCGGTGATGTTCGAGCTGAACGCCATTTTGCAGTCCACCCCGGAATACTCCCTGTCCTTCGGCACGGTGGACACCGAGGAGACCATCATCCGGCGGCAGATCATGCTGAGCTACACCAGCGGCAGCTATGAGGCGGCCAAGGTGGTGCTCCGCCAGCTCCACGACAGCGCCTACCGCTGTATGCTGGACGACGTGAGTATTTCCATCGGCGAGGGGGACGACGGGAACGTGTCGGTGAGCGCGTCCCTGGTGTTCTTCGAGTACCAGTAAAAAGCTGTTGGGACAGCTTCTAACAATTAAGGCCGGGAGCGGGTATTTGCCCGCCCCCGGCGCTTTTGCGAAAACGGTTGCCATGCGTCCCTTGCTGTGGTATAGTAGCGGGGCCGAACGACACCAAAGGAAGAAGGAGCAAGCTATGATCACAGTCACCGATTTGAGCCTGAATTACAGCGGCACCCCGCTGTTCGCCCACGTGGATTTGCAGTTCGACCGGGGGAACTGCTACGGCATCATCGGCGCCAACGGCGCGGGCAAGTCCACCTTTCTGAAAATCCTCTCCGGGGAGCTGGACTCCACCTCCGGCCAGGTGTCCATACTCCCCAATATCCGGATGTCCGTGCTGAAGCAGGATCAGAACGCCTACGACGCCTACCCCGTGATGGACACGGTGATCATGGGCAACCAGCGGCTGTACGACATTGGCAAGGAGAAGGACGCCCTCTACGCCAAGGAGGAGATGACCGACGAGGACGGCCTGCTGGCCTGCCA
>CASTQR010000182.1 GCA_949451265.1 uncultured Eubacteriales bacterium
CGGAAGGTGCTGGCGGTGGTGGAGGAGCAGGGCTTCCAGCCCAACACCAACGCCAAGCACCTCAAGCAGCAGACCAGCGCCTCGGTGGCGGTGATCGTCAAGGGCACCATGAATATGCTCTTTGCCGATCTGGTGGAGCGGTGCCAGCAGCTTTTGCAGGACGCGGGGCGGGACGCGGCGGTCTACTACCTGGACGAAGACGCCAACGAGGTGGCCTACGCCCTCCAGCTCTGCCGGGAGCGCAAGCCCCTGGGCATCCTGTTTCTGGGCGGCGACCTGGAGTTTTTCCAGGCGGAGTTTGGGGGCATCTCGGTGCCCTGCGTCCTGCTGACCAACTCCGCCCGGGAGCTGGGCTTTGACAACCTGTCCTCCCTCACCACCGACGACGAGGAGGCCGCCCGGCAGGTCATCCGTTTCCTGGCCGATCAGGGCCACCGGAACATCGGCCTGGTGGGGGGCAACTGGTCCTGTACCCAGATCAGCTACCGCCGGGTGAAGGGCTGCCAGCGGGCCTTTGACGAGCTGGGCCTGCCCTTCGACCCCCGCCGGTGCGAGCCCTGCCGCTACTCCCTGCCCGACGCCTATGACACCACCAAGCGCCTGCTGGCCCGGTGCCCGGAGCTCACCGCCCTGTTCTGCATCAGCGACGTGATGGCCATGGGGGCCATCCGGGCCATCCGGGACCTGGGCCGGAAGGTGCCGGAGGACGTGTCCGTGGTGGGGTACGACGGCATCCCCCTGTCCCAGTTCTCCGTCCCCCGGCTGGCCACCGTCCGGCAGGACACCCAGCTGCTGGCGGAGCGGGGGGTGGAGCTGCTGCTGCGCAGCCTCCACCGGCCCTCTCCCCCCGTCCACGGGGTGGTGCCCTTCCAGCTCATCCCCGGCGGGAGCGCGGCCCCGCCCCGGCCCCAGTAACCAACACACAACGAGCCGCCGGACCCGTTCCACGGTCCGGCGGCTTTCCTGAAAGGTGGAACTATCTATGCGATCCGCCGGCATCTTAATGCCTATCTCCTCCCTGCCCTCCCCCTGCGGCATCGGCACCCTGGGCAAAGCCGCCCGGGACTTTGTGGACTTCCTGGCCGCCGCGGGGCAGTCCTACTGGCAGATCCTGCCCATCTGCCCCACCAGCTATGGCGACTCCCCCTACCAGTCCTTTTCCTCCTACGCCGGGAACCCCTACTTCATCGACCTGGACGCCCTGGCGGACTGGGGCTTTCTGAAGACAGAGGAATACCAGTCCCTGGACTGGGGGGGCGACCCCGCCCGGGTGGACTACGCCAAGCTGTATGAGAACCGCTTCTCCGTGCTGCGGCTGGCCTGCTCCCGGCTGGGCCGGGGGGATCTGTTCGAGCTGCGGGGCGTCCTGCCCAACGCCCGCTGGCTGGACGACTACGCCCTGTTCATGGCCCTGAAGGACAAATTCGGCGGCGTGTCCTGGTTCCAGTGGCCCGAGGAGCTGCGGCGGCGGGATCCCGCCGCCCTCAAGGCCGCGAAACAGGAGCTGAAGGAGGACATCCGCTTTTGGACGGTCGTGCAGCTTCTCTTTTTCAACCAGTGGTGGAATCTGAAGGAGTACGCCAACCAGAAGGGCGTGTCCATCATCGGCGACCTGCCCATCTACGTGTCCGGGGACAGCGCCGATGTGTGGGCCAATCCGGAACAGTTCCAATTGGACGAGAACCTCCTGCCCACCGAGGTGTCCGGCTGTCCCCCCGACGGCTTCGCCGCCGACGGCCAGCTCTGGGGGAACCCCCTCTTTGACTGGGCGCGGATGAAGGAGGACGGCTATCAGTGGTGGCTGAGCCGCATCGCCTTCCAGCTGGAGATCTATGACGTGCTGCGCATCGACCACTTCCGGGGTTTCGAGTCCTATTACGCCATCCCCTTCGGGGACGACACCGCCAAAAACGGCCGCTGGCGCCCCGGCCCCGGCATGGACTTCTTCCGGGCGGTGAATGAGAAGCTGGGGCGGCAGAACATCATCGCCGAGGATCTGGGCTTCCTCACCGATTCCGTACGGGAGCTGCTGCGGGAGACGGGCTACCCCGGCATGAAGGTGCTGGAGCTGGCCTTCGACAGCCGGGACCCCGCCCCCGGCTACCTGCCCCACTGTTATCCTACCAACTGCGTGGCCTACCCCGGCACCCACGACAACGACACCATCCAGGGCTGGCTGGCCCACGCCGCCCCCCAGGACGCCGCCTTCGCCAAGGCGTATCTGCGCCTCAATAAGCGGGAGGGCTGGCACTGGGGGATGATCCGGGCCGCCTGGGCCTCCCCCGCCGATCTGGCGGTGATCCAGGCCCAGGATCTGCTGGGCCTGGGCAGCGAGGCCCGGATGAACACCCCCTCCACCCCGGGGGGAAACTGGCAGTGGCGGGCCCTGCCCGGTTCCTTCCCGTCCCGGCTGGCCCGGCGGCTCCACCGGGAGATGGAGGTGTACCAGCGCCTGCCCCAGACTTGAACGCGCAAAGCGGCCCCGCCCTTTTTCAAGGGCGGGGCCGCTTGTTTATCCCATATGCTTATCGAGGAACGCCGACACGGTGGCCCAGTACAGCTCCGGATCCTCCCAGGACGCCTCCCCGTGGGCCGCACCGGGGATAGACAACTTTTCCTTTTCCGGGGACGCACAGGCGTTATACACCACGTCCAGCATGGCATAGGGCACGAAGGTGTCCTCCTCCCCGTGGATGAACAAAATGGGCAGGGCGGTCTTTTTCAGCTGCTCCACCGCCGACGCCTCTTTGAAATCCCACCCCGTCCGAAACTTCGTCACCAGGGACGCCGCGTCCAGCACCGGGAAGGCGGGCAGGCCGAACAGCTCGTCCAGCTGGCCCGCGAACTCGTCCCACACGGAGGAGTAGCCGCAGTCCTCAATGATACACTTGACGTTGGGGGACAGGTCGGCCTCCCCGGCGGTCATCATCACCGTGGCCCCGCCCATGGACACGCCGAACAGCACCACCTCCGCCTGGGGATCCTGCTCCACAATGGTGTCCACCCAGGCCACGATGTCCCGCCGCTCCGGCCAGCCCATGCCGGCGTAGCGGCCCTGGCTGAGCTCGTGGGCCCGGGCGGCGGGGGCCAGGACGCTGTAGCCCTGATCGTAAAACCACGCGGCGAACCTGCCCCCGTACTGGGGAATGCTGCCGTAGCCGTGGCATATGACGGCGTATTTGTGGCTGTCCCCCTGGGGAAGATAGAGGGCGTGGAGCTTTAAGCCGTCGCGGCTCTCCATCCAGCGATCCTCGCTGTGTTCGGCGAACCAGGCGGCGTCCCCCTCCAGGGTGTCAACCTCCGGGTCATAGCCGCTGAGCATACCGCCGCCCTGGGGGTCCAGGGCGAAGCGGAACAGGTAGTTCCCGGCGAAGGCCAGCGCCCCCAGCGCCAGCGCCAGCAGAACGGCCAGCGCGATCAGAGTGATGTTCAGCCCCCGGCACTTTTTCCCGGTTTTTTCCATTGCCCTTTCCCCCTTCTAAGCGACGATCAGAGGGCCGCCGCGAACGCCTTGGCCAACTCCCCCATCTGCCCCCGGTTTTCCTCCGTGGCGGCGGAGCGGATAGTGATCCTGGGATCCAGGATGGTGAGCCCCTTCATGGCCTCCAGCTCGCCCAGCATGGTTTTCAGGGCGGAGGGGCCCCAGGAGCCGTTTTCCATCAGGCCCACCGTGCGGTCCCGGAAGCCCTTGTGCTTCAGCCGGGCCAGGAATTGGGCCATGGGCGGG
>CASTQR010000183.1 GCA_949451265.1 uncultured Eubacteriales bacterium
AGGGCTACGGCTGCAAGAACATCAAGCTGATGGTGCTGGTGGCCGCCCCCAAGGGGATCGAGGTGGTCACCTCCAAGCACCCCGACGTGGAGATCTACTGCGGCGCGGTGGATCAGGGGCTCAACGAGAACAGCTACATCGTGCCCGGCCTGGGCGACGCCGGGGACCGCATTTTTGGCACGAAGTAAAGAGACCTACAAAAAATCCCGCCTCCGGGTTTCGGAGACGGGATTTTTTCGGCTATTCGTTGTCCTTCTTCACCAGGATGGTGGCGATGACGCACAGGAGGGCGGCTACGGTGTAGACAATGGGGGCGGCCTGCTCCCACAGGTCCAGGCCATAGCCCAGGCCCACGTACAGGGCGGTGGCGGCGATCATGCCCACCGCCCAGACGCGGCCCACCCGGCGCTGGGTGGGGGTGAGCTTTTCCTCCGGGAAGCCGTATTTGGAGTGCTGGATGCCCGCCCAAACCAGGGCGGCGGCGGACAGGGTGACGCACAGCAGGAACAGGGAGCCACACAGGGCGTCCCACTGATCCTTGGTAAACCGGGCGGGGGCGTTCATGTCCATGGGGATCATGGCGGTGAGGCCCAGCAGGAGGATCGCCACCGGGATGGCGATGAGGGCGGGGAAGCGGCGCTCGAAGCGGTTCATCTCCTCGGTGGTGTAGCAGGGGCCGATGCCGGGATTCTGGCGGAGGAAGGCATCGTGACCCATGCCGGAGATGATAAAGGTGGTGACGGCGGCGATGAGGAACAGGAAAAAGACCACGCCGCCCGCCATTTCCCGTCCGAAGAACTCGCCCAGGAGCATCAGAAGGGTGATGCCCAGCAGCACCAGGGCCACCCCGGCGGCCATGGCGGCGGCGAAGCCGTTCATGTGTTTGTCCCAGAGGGCGGCGTGTTCCCCGAAGCGGCGGGACACGTCCCCCCGGAGCAGGGTGTCCATGTCGCAGTGGAACAGGTCGCACAGGTGGAGGATGGCGTCCATCTCCGGGTAGGCGGCGTTGGACTCCCATTTGCTCACCGACTGGCGGGAGACTTCCATTTTTTCAGCCAGCTCCTCCTGGGTCATATTGGCGCGCTTGCGGAGGAATTGCAGGTTTTCACCGAATGTCATGAGTGTGACCTCCTTGTTTGGTATGGCGCCAGTATAGGGGATATGGGTGAAAATGGCTACCAATTTGGTGTTGCGTTTGGGTTGCGGGGCGTAAATTTGCGGTTGCAGCGGGGGAAATTGGAGGATTTTTCCCGAAAATGCCCCGCTTAGACGGTCAGCTCGATTTGATTGCCCTCGATGGCCACGACGCAGCTCTCATAGTAGCCGTCGCCGGTGGTGCGGGGGCCGCTGACCACCTCGTAGCCGTCGGACTTCAGGCGGGCGGTGAGCTCATCCACTTTGGCGGCGCTGCCCAGGCTGAAGGCCAGGTGGATGTAGCCCGTCCGGGCCAGGGCGGGGGATTGCTCCTCCAGGCCGGGCTTGTTCATCAGCTCCAGGCGGGCCCCGCCGTCGAAGGACAGGAAGTAGGAGTGGAAGCCGGTTTTTTGGTTGTGGTAGAGCTGATTGGAGGTGGCGCCCAGGTAGCGCTGGAAGAAGCGGCGGGCGGCCTCCAGATCCTTGACGTACAAGGCGGCGTGTTCGATGCGCATGGTGATAGCTCCTTTCTTGGGGCTCAGCCCCCGAGGACGGCTTCCGCCGTTTTGATACCGTCCACGGCGGCGGAGGTGATGCCCCCGGCGTAACCCGCCCCCTCGCCGCAGGGGTAGAGGCCGGGGAGGGCGGGGGATTGGTACGAGCCGTCCCGCAGAATGCGGACGGGGGAGGAGGAGCGGGTCTCCACACCGGTGAGGACGGCGTCGGGGTGGGCGAAGCCGTGGAGCTTCCGATCGAAGATGGGGAGGGCTTCCTTTAAGGTGTCCAGAACGTAGTCGGGCAGAAGGCCGTCCATGGTATCCCAGGTGACGCCGGGACGGTAGGTGGGGACGACCGAGCGGGGGCCCGTGGAGAGACGGCCCGCCAGGAAGTCGCCCACCAGCTGGGCGGGGGCGGAAAAGAGGGGGTGAACGGGGTCAAAGTCCGGCGGGGCGAACATGGCGCCCCGGTCAAAGGCGGCCCGCTCCCACTTTTCCTGAAAACGGACGCCAGCCAGAGGGTCGTCCCCGCCGAAATCGTCCGGGTTCACGCCCACCAGGAAGCCGCCGTTGATGTTAGCGCCGTCCCGGGCCCGAAGGCTCATGCCGTTGGTGACCACCTGACCGTACTCGCTGGCGGCGGCCACCACCTGCCCGCCGGGGCAGACGCAGAAGGTGAAGGCCGACCGGCCCGAGGGCAGGTGACAGGCCAGCTTGTAGTCGGCGGCGGGGAGCTTGTCCCAGAACGGGCCGAATTGGGCACGGCTGATGGCCTCCTGGCTGTGTTCGATGCGTACGCCGATGGCGAAGCTTTTCCGCTCCATGGGCAGGCCGAAATCGTACAGCATTTGAAAGGTGTCCCGGGCGGAGTGGCCGGGAGCCAGCACCAGTGCGTCACAGGGGATAGGGGCGGGGTATGGACCCTGCTCCGAGGTAACGGTGATGGCGGACAGCCGTCCGCCGGTCTGTACCAGGCCGGTAAACTGGTGCCCAAAACGGATGTCCGCGCCCAGAGAAAGCAGTTCCTGACGGATGGACTTCACCACGTTTCGGAGGATGTCGGTGCCGATGTGGGGCTTGTGGGACCACTTGATGTCTTCCGGCGCGCCGTGGGACACAAAGATGTCGAAAATGTGGGAGATGCGGGGATCGTTGACGCCGGTGGTCAGCTTGCCGTCGGAGAAAGCGCCCGCGCCGCCCTCGCCGAACTGGACGTTGGAGGTGGAGGGCAGGCGGCCCGTCCGCCAGAAAAACTCCACGTCTCCGGTGCGTTCGTCCACATCCGCGCCCCGCTCCAGCACGATGGGCCGCAGGCCCGCCCGGGCCAGGGTCAGCGCGGCGAACAGGCCCGCCGGGCCCATGCCCACTACCACCGGGGGGAGGGGGGAGATGCGGGCGACGGGGGGGAGCCGGTAGAGGGCGTCCGCTACGGCGGTCACGTTTTTAGGAGTGCGGCGGAGAATGGCGAGTTCGTTATCTAAGGTAAGGCGGACGGCGCAGACCAGGTGGACGTCGGTTTTTTTCCGGGCATCGATGGACTGGCGGTGGAGGGTGAGGGACTGGATCTGGCCGGGGGAGACGCGGAGGGCCTTGGCAGCGGCCTGGCGGAGGAGGGCCTCGTCCCCGCCGATGGGGAGGATCAGGTTGTTCACTTGCAGCATAGCGGGGGTCTCCTTATATATAATGTATGTCTGTTTATGGTAGCACAGCGGGGGCGGTTTCGCAAGGGGGAATGCGGGGAAGAGAAAAAGTCGAAAAAATGGGAAAAGGGTATTGACATGGGCGGGGGAATCTGCTAATATAAGCGAGCACCTGTGAGGGGCGCCCTGAATTGGAGCGGGTTGAGAAAAAAGTTTTGAGAAATCGAAATTTGTTCTTGACAAAGGCCTGCGGGTGTGGTATCCTATAAAAGTTCGCGAGAGCGGGCGCTTGGATGAGGGTTCCGGTCGGAAGCAAAGAAATTTGCGGAAGATGAAAAAAGGGGCTTGACAGGCGGGGAACTTTAGTGTATAATAAAATTCCGCTCAGTGTGAGCGAAGGCTTGCACCTTGTAAATTAAACAACGAAGAAACGAGAAAGCACCAGAAGGACT
>CASTQR010000184.1 GCA_949451265.1 uncultured Eubacteriales bacterium
CGCCGTAAAAGGCCCGGTTGACGATGGAATTGCCGTCGATGACCATGAGCTTCATAGAGGACACCTCGCAGACAGATTTGATCGGTATGGGAAAGGTTAGTATACCACGTTTCGCGGGGGGAAGCAAGCGGGGCGCGAAAAGGCGGCCCCGGAACGGGACCGCCTTCGTCTCAGGATTCGGTTGACCTCCGGCTTACGCCCGCCGGGAGAGTCTGCGGCGGGGCTCCGCCCGCCGGTTCAGCTCCAGGGAGCCCGCCCGGAGGGGGTGGTACACCAGCCGGTACACGAAATGGCTCAGCAGCAGGCCCACCGCCACGTCCACCACCGAGTGCTGCTTGAGGAACACGGTGGACAGGCAGATGGACGCCGTGGCCAGGAAAAAGAACACCCTCCAGCCCCGGCGGGCGAACAGCTCGGTGTCCTTCGCCGCGTACCACACCGCCATGGAGCCCACCACATGGAGAGAGGGGCACACATTGGTGCTGGTGTCGATGCGGTAGAAAAAGGCCGCCACGTCCGTCAGCACATTGTCCCGGGGAAACACCAGGGGCCGCAGGTGCTGGCAGGTGGGGAACAGGAAAAAGATCAGCAGCGCGCAGCTGTGGGACACCGCCACGAAGGCCATCAGCCGCCGGAAGGCGGCGGCGTCCCGCTTGGCGGTATAGCAGTGTATGCCGATCAGGAACAGGAACCAGAACACATAGGGGATCGCGAACAGCTCGTGGAACGGGATCAAGTCGTCCAGGGCGGTGTACATGACGTGATACCGCTCCGGGCGGACCACCCGCTCCAGCAGATAAAACAGCAGGCCGTACACAGGCCAGTACGCCAGCATCCACAGGGATTCCCGCGCCGCCCAGCCGGCGAACAACGCCCTGCCGGCCCTGGGCCGCGCTTCTGTCAATGCCCCGGCAGGGGCCTCCTTCTTCATTGGGCACAACTCCTTCTTGTCAGTCCTCCTCCGCTGTCCCCCGTATTATAGCACCGCCCCCGCCCGGCCTCAATAGGGATTCCTCACAAATTTTTCCTCGTAAAGCGACAGATTTAATACTCCCTGTCCGCCCCAGATAATTCTTCAAATTTTAGGATGATACGCTATGATATCAGATGGCGCCAGCCCTGAATTTCCCGATGGAGGGGAGATTTTTATGAAGTTCATGGAAAACAAAAAACTCGCCGCGCGGATCGGCGTCATTACCACCATCATCACCCTGGCGGGCATGACGGTGCTGTGGCTGTTTGTGTCCACCAACGCGGCCTCCGTGGTCAAAAGCGGCATCACCAACCAGATGACCGACGCCGTGGAGTCCGCCCGGGCAGGGAGTGCAGGGAGGGCTTCTCCGTGGTGGCGGACGAGGTGCGCAGCCTGACCTCCAAGTCCGCCGCTAGCGTCCAGCGGTCGGAGATGATCACCCTGGTGGAAACCGGGATCAAGGAGATCTCGGTGGTGGTGCAGAGCAATTCCGCCGCGGCGGAAAAGAGCGCGGCGGTGTCCCGGGAGCTGTCCCGGCAGGCCCGGACGCTGAACAGCCTCATTGGACGCTTCCGCGTCTGACAGCGGCCGTCCCCGCGCCTCTGATGGGGCGTTTGCGGTACCATCTCTTTGAATAGTTGTATGGGGACAACGTATTTAGGAAAAACGGGATAACCCGGGAAGGGGTGGAAAGGTATAAGAAAACCCACTATTTCAGCGGGAAATAGGTCATTTTCAGCCGGGACAGGCCCGCGAGCGGGGCTCGGATTATCGGACAAGTTGAGAAGGGAGCGTCGGTATGGTCGGCGCCGTTGTAGTGCACCTGAATGAAGTCAGAGGGATTGCCCGTCTTTTTGCTGGTGCCTTTCAGGTGAGCCTTGCCGATTATTTTAATTTTCATTGTTTTCTTCTCCTTGTTTTTGTTGATTTTTGCGGGTGGCCCCCGTTGCAATGAAAGTATAAACCTACAGATTTCTTCCGCTTTCGATTTTCGTTTTATAAATATCGATGCTCATGCTGTAACTTGGGTAGGAGTACTGAACAGTTTTTTGGGGCTGGACAATACTCCTGCTCTTATTTTATCTCGGGAAGCCTTGCGCTGTCAGGTTTTCTGGCATTGGGTTATTGTCCAAAAATGGACACCTGATGTCAGAAAAGCCAAAATTCAGAGTCAAAAAATCAGAACTAATAGTTTTTGGGCTCCTTATCTAATCAGCCCGGTGATTCCTATTTCCGTTAACGATATAAGGGCCGCGGTTTTTTGACTTCACTGGAGGAAAGCAAAAGAACACTGGGTGTCCTTTCCAAATAGTGAAATCTGTGGTAAAATGGTACAAAGCCTATGAAGGAAGCGGCGGACTTCTCCGCCTTTATTGCGGACGTCCCATTTCTGTGCGGGCACAATATACTCCGCCATGATCTGAAGTACCTGCGTCCGCTGATGGACTCCATGCCCTCGGCGGGCGTTGTGGATACCCTCTATCTCTCTCCGCTCCTGTTCCCAGAGCGCCCTTACCATGCCCTGGTGAAGGACGACAAGCTCCAGGCTGACGAGCTGAACAACCCTCTGAACGACGCGGAAAAGGCTCAGAAGCTGTTCTACGATGAGGTAAACGCGTTTTCAAAGCTGCCCGCCCGCCGGAAGGAGATCTACTACGGGCTGCTGAACCGGTTTGAGGAATTTCAGGGCTTTTTCGCGTTCCTGAAATACCGCTCGCTGTTCTCCGTCCCGGAGCGGGCCATCCGGCGTGAATTCGCGGGGAAAACCTGCGCTATGTGGTGCTCCACCAGGAGACGGAGGAGGGCAAGTACAATACCCTCCGCGCCCTGGTGGAGCGGAAGGACTGCCCTGCCATTGTCTACGTCTCCCGGGTTCGGCGCACCCGGGAGCTGGCGGAAAAACTGACCGGAGACGGGTTCCCGGCCAGACCCTACAACGGGAAGATGGACCCCTCGGAGAAGGTGGCCAACCAGGACGCGTTCATCCGCGGCGATGCGAGGATCATCGTGGCCACCTCCGCCTTCGGCATGGGTGTGGACAAAAAGGACGTGGGGCTGGTGGTGCACTACGACATCTCCGACTCCCTGGAGAACTATATCCAGGAGGCGGGCCTGCGCATTGATCAATCCAAGCACTTCACCGACAGCCAGAGGCTCCAGGCCAAGCGGATTATCAAGGCCCTGATCTCCAGCCGCAGCATCGCCGGCGCGGGGAACGATCTGGCGGAATCCCGGGTGGACTATCTGGCCGATGTTCTGGGGATGGAGAAGCGGGATGTGATCGACTGCGTCAGTGTGATGCGGCAGGAGGGGCTGCTGGCCGACTCCATGGATATGTCCGCCTGCATCTTCAAGCAGGACACCCGGAACCGCTCGGCGCAGACCCTGGATCGCTTTGCCAAGCTGGAGCGGTTCCTGTTCGGACAGATCGGGTATGAGGAGCGGGGCTTTGCCCTGAAGGAGCTGAACGAGGCGGCTTTGGACGGCGGGATTCTCCACGCTTCCGTCCGGGACATCCGCACCATTTTATATTACCTGACCATCAAGGGCTATATCGCCAAGCAGGAGGAGGGCGGCTTTCTGGTGCGCTACAACGGCCTGGAGATCAAGCGGCTGATCCTGGACAATAAGATCCGCTACAAGCAGGAGGACTACAAAACCCTGGACGAGTACTACCAACAGAAGATCCAGCAGATCCATATTGTGGGGGAGTACACCAACCTGATGGTGCGGGACTAT
>CASTQR010000185.1 GCA_949451265.1 uncultured Eubacteriales bacterium
TTTGCCGGGGGGAGCGTTGTGCTACAGCGTCAGCTTGACCGCCGGGGCCTCGGGGCGGAGGGGATCCAAAAGCAGGATCTCCAGCCCCCGGTCCATGGCGTAGTTCAGGGTGTACTGGGTGCCGCCGGAGGTGCCGTTGAACACCGCCAGCACCGCCCCCGCCCGGTCCACCAGGTAGCGGTCCCGGCGGTGCATACAGTAGCGGTCATAGTGCTGCTGTACCGCTGTCTCCAGGTCGCAGCGGTCCAGGATGGAGCGCCAGCGGCGGCGCTGTTCCTCCGGCCAGCGGTCGGCCTGGGTGGGGCAGGGGACGGCCCCCTCCACGGTCAGGCCGGGGAGGCTGTCCCGCAGGTCCAGGGCGGCCTCGGCAAAGTAGAGGTCACAGCCCATGGCCATGCCGGAGATGAAGTGGCGGAAGCCCCGGCGGTACAGGCCCTCAATCTCCCGGCGCAAACTGGAGCGCAGGGCGGCGCAGCGGGGATCGGCCTCGTCCAGGCCCCAGGGCAGTTTTTCCGGGCGGTGGCCGGTGAAGCAGCAGGTGCGGCAGGGTTCTATGGGCATGGGGTTCCCTCCCTTCCTTTGATTAGTACGATTGTACTATATGGAGCGGGAACAGTCAAGAGGGAATGGAACAGTTGTTTTAAAAAGTTTCGACAGAATCCGGCAAAAAAGGGGGTTGCAATTTTCCCGGCCCGGCGCTATAATATGGGGCGGAACAAGTGAATGAATGTCTTCAGGGCGGGGTGAAAGTCCCCACTGGCGGTATAGTCCGCAACCCGCGAAAGCGGTGGATCCGGTGAAACTCCGGAACCAACGGTATAGTCCGGATGGAAGAAGACGCGTGACCCCTCTTGAGGTAGTGTCGCGCCTGGAAGGCAGTCTTTTCAGGCGTTTCAGACTGCTTCAGGAGGTTTTTGTTATGTTGGAAAATTGGAGTAAGCTATGGGGGACCGTGCTGGACAATGTGCTGTATGTGATGGTGTTTTTGCTGATCTTCGCCGCCATCTTCGCGGTGGCCATGGCACTGGAAAAGCTGTGGCTCAAGCCGGAGAGGCAGTCCCCCGCCCGCCGGGTGGCGTACATCGGCATTTTCGCCGCCATCGGCGCAATTCTGGTGTATTTTGAGTTCCCGCTTCCCTTCGCTCCCGGCTTCTATGAGCTGGACTTTAGCTTCGTGCCGGAGCTGATCTGCTCCTTCTCCCTGGGCCCCATGGCCGGGGTGGTGTGCGCGCTGGTGAAGGAGCTGCTGAAGCTGCTGCTGCGGGGCACCACCACCGCCTTTGTGGGCGACCTATCCAATTTCGTGATGGGCTGCGCCTTCATTCTCCCTGCGTCGGTGATCTACTATGCGAAGAAGTCCCGCAAGAGTGCCCTGATCGGCATGGGTGTGGGCACTGTGGTGCTGACGGTCTTCGGCAGTGTGTTCAATGCCTTCTACCTGATTCCCGCCTTCGCGGCACTGTTCAAGTGGCCGATTGACAAGATTGTGGCTATGGGCACCGAGATCAACCCCGCTATTACCAGCGTCAACACCCTGGTGCTGTTCGCCGTGGTGCCCTTCAACCTGGTGAAGGGCGTGCTGGTATCGGCCATCACCTTCCTGCTGTATAAGCACATCGAACGGCTGCTGAGAATGAAGTGACAGAACGAAACGCCCCTCCGAAAAAAACGGAGGGGCGTTTTTCGCGCCGGGCGTCAGCCCTGGGCGTAGTAGTTGATGAGGCAGCCCGCCAGGATGATGTCCCGCTCCTCCCGTGTGAGGTTGGGGAGGGAGAGGACCACGGAGGTCTCCCCGCCGTGGCGCAGGACGGCGGCGGTGATGGTGTCGCCGTCCCCCTCCAGCAGGGCGCGGATGCCGGGGAGGTAGACCCGATCCCCCGGCAGGAGGCACAGCTTCTCCAGGTTCTCCGCCACAAAAGGCAGCATCCCCCAGTTCACCACATTGGAGCGGTACCGCTTGGTGGCGTACTCGGCGGCGATGTTGGCGCAGCCCCCCAGCACCCGCTGGCAGGAGGCGGCCTGTTCCCGGGCGGAGCCGTCCCCCGGCTTCAGGGCCATGATCAGGGAGCCCAGGCCGGTGTGGGCGGGGTCGAAGTCCCCCAGGGCCCGCTTGACCTCCGGGTCGGCGGGATCCCTGCGGCGGAGGCGCTCCACCGCTTGGACGGCCTTGGCCCGGTGGACGTACTGGGGGTCCTTCCGGGACAGGGCGAACTCGGACAGCAGCAGGGGGTTGGAGCGGTAGGAGGAGGTCTCCCCGGAGGGGATCAGCTCGTCGGTGGTGGTCACCGGGTCGTAGATGGCGGAGCAGACGGTCAGCAGCAGGTTTTCCGGCAGGGGGATCTGCTCCGGCCAGTCGGCAATGTTGGGGCCGAACACCAGCTCCACATCGGGCTGGGGATGGCCCACACCGAAGTAGACACGGGACTGGTAGGGGTGGTCGTCATAGGCCCACTGTTCGTCGGGCCGGTCGGCGGGCACGTCGGGCAGCTCGTCCGCCCCGGTGAGGACGCCGCCCATCCGGGCGGTGGCGGCGATGGAGCGGGCGTCCATGAGGGCCACGTAGGAGATCTGGCCGTCCCCCGGCTTAGAGCCCTCCCGGTTGGGGAAGTTCCGGGTGGAGTGCCGGATGGAGAAAGCCCCGTTGGCGGGCACGTCCCCGGCCCCGAAGCAGGGCCCGCAGAAGCAGGAGCGGATGGACGCCCCCGCCGCCATGAGTTGGGCGATGGCCCCGTCCCGGGTGAGCTCCAGGTTGACGGGCATGGAGCCGGGGTAGCAGGACAGCCAGAAGGCGTCGTGCCCGGTGGAGCAGCCCTTAAGGATCTCGGCGGCCCGCTTCAGGTTCTGGAAGGTGCCGCCAGAACAGCCGGCGATGACGCCCTGATCCACCCGGAATTTGCCGCCGAGGGCCTTGCGCAGCAGGGAGGGGGCTTTCTTCACCCCAAGCTGCTCCGCCGCGTCCACGTCCACCTGGTGGAGCAAATCGGTCATGTTGGCCTTGAACTCCCGGATGGGGAAGGCGTTGGAGGGGTGGAAGGGCAGGGCGATCATGGGCTCCACCTTGTCCAGCTCGACGGTGACAAGGCCGTCGTAGTACGCGCCGTCGGCGGGGGAGAGGGGGCGGTAGCTGTCCCCACGGCCCAGCAGGGTGAGGGCGGTTTTGGTGAGCTCGTCGGTCTGCCACACGGAGGACAGGCAGGTGGTCTCGGTGGTCATCACGTCGATGCCGGAGCGGTAGTCCATGGACAGGCTGGCCACGCCGGGGCCGAAGAACTCCAGCACGGCATTCTTCACCGAGCCGGACTTGAAGGTGGCGCCCACCAGGGCCAGGGCCACGTCCTGGGGGCCCACGCCGGGCCGGGGGGCCCCGGTGAGGTAGACGGCGATGATCCTGGGGCAGGCGATGTCGTAGGTCTTGCGGAGGAGCTGGCGGGCCAGCTCCGGGCCGCCTTCGCCGATGGCCATACAGCCATAGGCCCCGTACCGGGTGTGGGAGTCTGAGCCTAAGATCATCCTGCCGGGGGCGGCGTACCGCTCCCGCATATAGGAGTGGATGACGGCCTGGTGGGCGGGGACGAACTCGCCGCCGTACTTCTTGGCGGCGGAGAGACCGAACACGTGGTCGTCCTCGTTGATGGTGCCGCCCACGGCGCACAGGGAGTTGTGGCAGTTGGTGAGGACGTAGGGCAGGGGGAACTC
>CASTQR010000186.1 GCA_949451265.1 uncultured Eubacteriales bacterium
TCCGCCCCGGCGGCAAAGATGGCGTCCGCCTGGGCGGGCATCAGCCCGTCGCTGGCGGCGTTCTCCCCGCACACCACGGTGAAGTGGACGCCCCGCTCCCGCCGCAGGGCGGGGAGATGGCGGCGGAGGAAGTCCAGCCCGGACTCCCCCACCACGTCGCCTACCGCCAAAACCCGAAGCATCATATACAGCCCTCCCTTGTGAAAAACCGGGGGACGCCTGACCGCTCCCCCGGTTTGCCGTCACTGCCCCTGCTCCACCGGCAGGAGGCAGCCGTCCTTGTCGTACTTCAAAAGCTGGATCTCCATCCGGGTGTTCCGGCCGATGTCCCGCATCTTCACGCTCTCCGTCACCGAGGCCATGAGGGTGTAGGACACCCCGTGCTTCTTCGCCCGCCCGGTGCGGCCAATCCGGTGGATGTAATACTCCTGTTCGTCGGGCACGTCGTAGTTGAACACCGCGTCCACGTCGTCGATGTCCAGCCCCCGGGCGGCCACGTCGGTGGCCACCAGCACCTGGAGCTTCCCCTCCTTGAATTTGTGGAGGGTGCGCTCCCGCTCCTTCTGGGGGATGTCGCCGTGGATGGCCTCGCAGGAGAAGCCCCGCATCTTCAGCAGGCCGGCCAAGCGGTCGGTCATGTTCTTGGTATTGCAGAAGGCGATGGCCCGCTCGTAGCCCCCGTGGGTCAGCAGGGCGCACATGGTGTCCAGCTTCTGCTCCCGGCCCATGAGCTCGATGGCGTACTGCTGGATGTCCGGGCGGTTCTCCTCCACCGGGCGGACGGTGATCTCCGCCGGGTCCCGCTGGTACACCCAGGAGATGTCCATTACCTCCCGTGATATGGTGGCGGAAAATAACCCTAAGTTGCGGCGATGGGGCATTTTATCCAGAATGCGGGTCACGTCCTGGATGAAGCCCATGTCCAGCATCCGGTCGGCCTCGTCCAGCACCACGGTCTGCACCTTGTCCAGCTTGACGGTGCGGCGCTTCATGTGGTCCATGAGCCGCCCAGGGGTGGCCACCACGATCTGGGGTTTGGCCTTGAGCTGGGTGATCTGCTTGTCGATGGGCTGGCCGCCGTAGAGGCACACCGCCCGCACCCCCTCCCGGAAGGCGCACAGGTCCCGGAGCTCGTCCCGGATCTGGATGGCCAGCTCCCGTGTGGGGGCCAGGATCAACCCCTGCACCGCGTCGGAGCCCGGGTCGATGTGCTCCACCATGGGGATGCCGAAGGCGAAGGTTTTGCCGGTGCCGGTGGGGGCTTTGGCCACCACGTCCTTCCAGTCCATGAAGCAGGGGATGGCCCCGCCCTGGATGGGGGTGGCCTGGGTGAAGCCCTTCTTGTCCAGGGCCTTCATCGTCGCCTCGGAGAGGCCCATATCTTTATAGTAGTAAACTTCCTGTACCTGTTGGCCGTTGATTTCCATGGAACCGTTCCTCTCCCGTAAAAAAGTCTCAACTGGGATAGTATACCACAATCCCCGCCGGGGCGCAACCGCCGTTATTCCCGCCGCCCGTTGTCACGCTGCCGCTCCAGCAAATCGGCCAGGGTGGTGCCGTCCACCACGGCGGACACCGCCCGGTGGATGTCCCGCCACAGGCCCACCGTCAGGCAGTCCCCGCTGCGGTCACAGAACGCCCCGTCGGTGGCGCACTCCACCGGGGCCAGGTCGCCCTCCAGGGGGCGGAGGATATCGCCCACGGAGTACTCCTCCGGCCTCCGGGTGAGGAGATAGCCGCCCCCGGCCCCCCGCACTGACCGCACCAGCCCCGCCCGGGCCAGGGGGGTGACGATCTGCTCCAGGTACTTGTCGCTGAGGCCCTGCCGCCGGGCGGCGTCCCGGAGGGACACGGGCTCCCCCGGCCTCTGCTGGGCGATGTCCGCCATCAGGCGCAGGGCATAGCGGCCCTTGGTGGAGATTTTCATGGGGAGGCCCCCTTCCGTCCATTCTGTATCAGGCTTCGCGCCCTCTTATCCCTAAAATAACATATGTTTGATAGGAATACAAGGGGAAAATCCGCCCAGGGTTCCTCCGCCCGCCCATCCTAAAGAAATCTTCAGAATTTTTTAGGAGTTCCTTCCTTGCGCTTTTCCCCCGTTCCGCTATAATATCGGCAAGCGCCGTGTTATACATGGCGGCACGCAAGCCGCTAAGCGGCCTGCGGCTATGCTATAACAGTCAGCGTACCATTTCCCGGGAAAGAAGGCGCGTCCATGGAACGCAAGTCAATCAAAATCCTGCTCTGGCTCCTCACGCTGGGCATACTGGGCGGCAGCGTGTGGGCGCTGTACGCCACCGGCTTCTTCGAGGCCGCGGGCTCCCAGGAGAAGCTGGGGGAGTACATCGCCCGGTGCGCCCCCTGGTCCCACCTGGCCTATTTCGGCATCCAGCTGGCCTCCGTCATCATCGCCCCCATACCCAGCAACATCACCGCCGCCGCGGGGGCCTACCTGTTCGGCCTCTGGCCCTCCTTCCTGCTGACCTGGGGGGCGGTGGCGGCGGGCTCGGCGGTGGTGTTCCTGCTGGCCCGGGGCCTGGGGCAGCAGTTCGCCGGCCAGTTCGTCAGCGAGAAGCTGTCCGGCAAGTACCTGGACGTGATCCGCCGGAAGCGGGACGTGTTCCTGGCCCTGGCCTTCCTGTTCCCCTTCTTCCCCGACGATATCCTGTGTATTTTAGCGGGGCTGACGGATATTCCCTTCAAGCGGTTCTTCCTGCTGGTGGCGGCGTTCCGTCCCTGGGGGCTGCTGGTGTCCTGCCTGGTGGGCAGCGCCACGGTGTCCATCCCCTGGTGGGGGATGGTCCTGCTGGGCGCGGCGGGCATAGCGGCGTTCCTGCTGGCCATGAAGTACGGGGACAGGCTGGAGGACGCGGTGATGAAGCGCCTGGAAAAATAGAAGAAGCGGGCCGCTGCGCTGGCAGCGGCCCGCCGTTTTTATTTCCTGTTGCGCACAAACACCTGGGTGCCCTGGTACTTGGCGTTGTGCCGCTCGTCGATCTCGAAGCCCTCCAGGGCGGCGATGAACTTGGACAGCTTGGCGAAGCCGTAGTTCCGGGCGTCGAAATCCGGCTGCTTTTTGATCAGCAGGGTGCCCAGGTCGCCTAAATAGGCGTAGCCGTCCTCGTCCGCCAGGTCCTCCACCGACTGGGCGATGAGCTCCTGTACGGACAGCGCCGCGCCCTCCACGGCGGCGGGGGCCTTCTTTTTGGCGCTCTTGCCGGCGGGGGCGGCGGGCTGGGGCTTCTCTGCCGCCTTCAGGGATTCGATGTATACAAACTTGTCGCAGGCCACGATGAAGGGCTTGGGGGTTTTCTTCTCCCCCATGCCGTACACCTTCATCCCCGCCTCCCGCAGGCGGGTGGCCAGCCGGGTGAAGTCGCTGTCGCTGCTCACCAGCACGAAGCCGCCGCAGTTGCCGGAATAGAGGATGTCCATGGCGTCGATGATCATGGCGGAGTCGGTGGCGTTCTTGCCGGTGGTGTAGCTGTACTGCTGGAAGGGGGTGATGGCGTGCTCCAGCAGCAGGGGCTTCCAGCTGCCCATGTTGGGGGCGGTCCAGTCGCCGTAGATGCGCTTGATGGTGGCCGAGCCGTACACCGCCACCTCCGCCATGATCTCCCGCAGGGCGGTGCGGGGGGCGTTGTCCGCGTCGATGAGGACGGC
>CASTQR010000187.1 GCA_949451265.1 uncultured Eubacteriales bacterium
CCAAGAGCCACAATAAAAAGTCCCTGGCCACCATGGCCAGCGAGGTCCAGAAGGGCAACGCCCCCGAGGAGCGCAAGCTTCAGCGGCTGTTCCGGGATGAGAACGTCACCCGGCTCATCAAGCGGTGCAACGACTTTGGCGCGGGCGGCGTGTCGGTGGCCATCGGCGAGCTGGCTGACGGTTTGCAGATCGACCTGGACGCCGTGCGCAAGAAGTACGACGGCCTGGACGGCACAGAGCTTGCCATCTCCGAGAGCCAGGAGCGCATGGCCGTTGTCGTGGCCGCCGAGGACGAGGAGGCGTTTATCGCCGCCGCCGGGGCGGAGAACCTGGAGGCCTACCGGGTGGCGGTGGTTACCGAGAGCCCCCGGATGGTGATGACCTGGAAGGGCCAGACCATCGCCGATCTGAGCCGGGAGTTTTTGAACACCAACGGCGCGGTGAAGCGGGCCCGCGTGTCTGTGCCGGAGCGGAATTACGCTGTGGCAGAGCATGATTTTTCCAATCTGCGGGAGATGGCGTCCAGCCTGAAGTGTGCCAGCCGCCGGGGGCTGGTGGAGCGGTTCGACGGTTCCATCGGCGCGGGCAGCGTGCTGATGCCCTTCGGCGGCAAGACCCAGACCACCCCTGCCCAGGCCATGGCGGCGCTGCTGCCCACCATGCCGGGGGAGGAGACGGATCAGGCCAGCGTCATGGCCTACGGCTGCGACCCGGACTGGCTGTCCGCCGATCCCTTCAAAGGGGCAAGGGCCAGCGTCACCGTCTCCCTTGCTAAACTGGTGGCGGCGGGAGCGGACTACAAGGACGCCTACCTGACCCTGCAGGAGTTCTTCGAGAAGCTGCGGGACGACCCGGAGCGGTGGGGCAAGCCCTTCTCCGCCCTGCTGGGCGCGCTGGACGCCCAGTTGGACTACGGCGCGGCGGCCATCGGCGGCAAGGATTCCATGTCCGGCTCCTTCCTGGATCTGGACGTGCCCCCCACCCTGATCTCCTTCGCCATCGCCCCCATCAAGGCCGGGAACGTACTCTCCCCCGAATTCAAGGAGGCGGGGCACCCGGTGTACGTCTTTGCCGGCGGCCCGCCAGAGCAGCTGAAAGCCGCTTGGGACGCCTTCCACGCCTTGGCGCAAGAGGGCAAGGTCAAAGCCGCCTGGGCGGTGGAGAACGGCTTTGCCGAGGGCGTTATGAATATGTCCTTCGGCAATCAGATCGGCTTTACCGCCGATCCGGACGTGCCCTTGGGCTGGTACGCGCGGGCCAAGGGCGCCATCATCGCCGAGCTGACCGAGGATGTGGACGTAAAGCTGGAGCAGGATCAGGTCATCCGCATCGGAACGACCACTGCCGAGCCGGTCATCAAGCTGTACTACAGCGGGGACTGGCCCAGCTGTCCCAAGGGCGAGGACTTCGCCCCCATCGACGAGCTGCTCAGGCTCAACGAGGGGACGCTGGAGGAGGTCTACCCAACCAAGGCAGGCGCCTCCGAGCCCGTGGAGCCCATCACCTGGGACCGCCGCTCCCCCGCCGTGTTCGACGGCGAGATCGCGAGGCCCCGTGTGGTCATCCCCGTGTTCCCCGGCACCAACTGCGAGTATGATTCCGTCCGGGGCTGCCTGCGGGCGGGGATGGACGCGGAGACCGTCATCATCCGCAACCTGACCCCAGAGGGCTTGGCCGCCTCCGCCGTGGAGCTGGAGCACGCCATCAAGCGCTCCCAGATCCTGTTCCTCCCCGGCGGCTTCTCCGGCGGCGACGAGCCGGAGGGCTCCGCCAAGCTCATCGTGTCCTTCTTCCGCAACCCCCGGCTGACGGACGCCGTCCACGGCCTCCTCAAGCACCGGGACGGCCTGATGCTGGGCATCTGCAACGGCTTCCAGGCCCTGGTGAAGCTGGGCCTGCTGCCCTATGGCGAGATCACCACGGTGGACGAGAACAGCCCCACCCTGACCTACAACCTCATCGGGCGGCACCAGAGCCGGTACGTCACCACACGGGTGGCCTCGGTGAAGTCCCCGTGGATGCTGCTGAGCCACGCCGGGGATCTGCACACCATCCCCGTCTCCCACGGGGAGGGCCGCTTCGCGGCCCCGGACGCCGTGGTGGATCAGCTCATCGCCAACGGGCAGGTGGCCACCCAGTACGTGGACGCCCAGGGTACGCCGTCCATGGATATCTCCGTCAACCCCAACGGCTCGGCGCGGGCCATCGAGGGGATCTTCTCCCCGGACGGCCGGGTGTTCGGCAAGATGGGCCACTCCGAGCGGCGGGGGCAGTTCGTGGCGAAGAATATTCCCGGGGAAAAGCTCCAGCCCATCTTTGAATCGGGGGCGCTGTACTTCCGGTAGGCACGGAGCAAACCATTCCCGGCGTGCCGGGTTGTCCCGCCCTACGGGTGGGGATAAGAGAGCATCCGGCGCAGGGGCGCGTACCACGCACCCCTGCGCCGTTTTGTCGAAAAGAGGGGGGAACGTCCCATGAAATACGCGCTGATCACCGGCGGCTCCCGGGGCATCGGGGCCGCCGCCGCCCGCCTGTTCGCCCGCCGGGGCTGGGGGGTTGCGGTGGGGTACTGCCAAAGCGGGGACAGGGCCCAGGCCCTGGCGGACGAGCTGTCCGCCCTGGGGGTGCCCGCCCTGGCCGTCCGAGCGGACGTGGCGGACGAGGGGCAGGTGATCCGCATGGTTGACAATGTGTTAGAAAAATTTTGTCAACTTGACATTTTGCTTTGCGCCGCCGGCGTCTCCCACGTGGGTCTCATCAGTCAAATTGACGGGGACGAATGGCGGCGGCTGTTCGCCGTCAACGTGGACGGGGTGCACCACTGCTGCCGTGCCGTCCTCCCCCATATGCTGGGGCGGAAGTCGGGCTCCATCGTCACCGTGTCCTCCATGTGGGGGCAGGTGGGGGCCTCCTGCGAGGCGGCCTACTCCGCGACAAAGGGGGCGGTCATCGCCTACACCAAGGCCCTGGCCAAGGAGCTTGGCCCTTCCAATATCCGGGTGAACTGCGTGGCGCCGGGGGTGATTGACACCGAAATGAACGCCCACCTGTCCCCCGCCGACCTGGACGCCCTGGCGGAGGAGACCCCCCTGGGCCGGATCGGGACGGCGGAAGAAGCCGCGGCGTCGGCGGCCTTTCTGGCCTCCGACGAGGCGTCCTTCCTCACCGGGCAGGTGGTGTGCCCCAACGGGGGGCTGGTGGTTTAGGGCAGAATCCCGTCAGAATATCACAGAAGCCCGTTGTCCGCCTTCCCTCCTTTGTGCAAATTTGGTGGTTGACAACCCGGAACAGCGAGTATATAATTGTCAACAATCTGGGGGGCGCAATCGTGCCCCCTTCGATGTTTGAGCCTGCGTCCACAGCCGGGGAACCGGCTGTGGATACAAGTTCGGTTTTGGATCGTCAAGCATGACATAGAGGAGGAACCGAGAATGAAGAAGAAGAATCTGGCCGCCCTGCTGATGGCCGGGGCCCTGTGCTTCGGCCTGCTGGCCGGCTGCTCCAACGGCGATAAGCCCGGCAGCGGCAGCGGCGACGCCGTGACCATCAAGGTGGGCGGCATCGGCCCCGTCACCGGCGATGCCGCCCAGTACGGCACCGCCACCGAGTGGGGCGCGGAGATCGCCGTGGAGG
>CASTQR010000188.1 GCA_949451265.1 uncultured Eubacteriales bacterium
TAAGGCGGCCCCCTCTTTTTTTAGGATATGCGCCGATCACAGTTTTGGGGAGGAAACGCGCCATGCAATTCGGCTTTTTCGACGACGGGCGGCGGGAGTACGTCATCGAGACCCCCGCCACCCCCCTGCCCTGGATCAACTACCTGGGCAGCCAGGAGTTCTTTTCCCTCATCAGCAACACCGCGGGCGGCTACTGCTTCTACCGGGACGCCAAGCTCCAGCGCCTGCTGCGCTACCGCTACAACAGCGTTCCGGCGGACGTGGGCGGACGTTTCTTCTACATCAAGGAGGCGGACGGCGTCCTGTGGAGCCCCACCTTCCACCCCGCCGACGCCGCGCTGGACCGCTACCGCTGCCGTCACGGCATGGGCTACACGGTCTTTGAGACCGCCAGGGACGGCCTGTCCGTCCAATTGACCTTCTTCGTGCCCATCGGGGAGACCTGCGAGGTCCAGTGGGCGGTGCTGAAAAACGAGACGGACCGGGAGAAGACCTTCCGGTTCACCGCGGCGGTGGAGTGGTGCCTGTGGAACGCCGTGGACGACGCCGCCAACTTCCAGCGGAACCTGAACACCGGCGAGGTGGAGCGGGAGGGGAACGTCCTCTACCACACCACCGAGTACCGGGAGCGCCGGGACCACTACGCCTGGTACGGCGTCAACGGGGACATCGCCGGATACGACACGGACCGGGACGCCTTTCTGGGCCAGTTCGGCTCCTTCGCCGCCCCGCAGGCGGTGGTGAACGGGCGGACCGGCGATTTCCTGGCCCACGGCGGCGCGCCCATGGCGGGCCTTGCCCTGGACGTGACCCTGGCCCCCGGGGAGGAGCGGAGCCTCCTTTTCGTGCTGGGCTACGGCAGGAATCCCCGGGAGGCGAAATTCCTCTCCCCCGGCGTGATCCGCAAGGACGACGCCCACCGCGTGATGGAAAAATTCTCCTCCCCCCGGGGGGCGGAGGAGGCCCTGGCGGAGCTGCGGGACTACTGGGAGGAGCTGCTGGGCGTCTACCGCCTGGAGTGCGGGGACAGGAAGCTGGAGACCATGGTCAACACCTGGCACCAGTATCAGTGCATGGTCACCTTCAACATGAGCCGCTCCGCCAGCTTCTACGAGTCGGGCACCGGGCGGGGCATGGGCTTCCGGGACAGCTGCCAGGACCTGCTGGGGTTCGTCCACATGTGCCCGGACCGGGCCCGGGAGCGGATCATCGACATCGCCTCGATCCAGTTCCCCGACGGGTCCACCTATCACCAGTACCAGCCCCTCACCAAGCGGGGCAACGGCGACGTGGGCAGCGGCTTCAACGACGACCCCCTGTGGCTGGTGGCCTGCACCTACGCCTACATCGCCGAGACCGGGGACCGGACCATCCTGGACCACCCCGTCCCCTTCGACAACCGCCCCGGCTCCGAGGAGCCGCTGATGGAGCATCTGCGCCGGAGCGTGCGGTACACCATGACCCATCTGGGTCCCCACGGCCTGCCCCTCATCGGCCGGGCGGACTGGAACGACTGCCTGAACCTGAACTGCTTCTCCGAGGAGCCCGGGGAGAGCTTCCAGACCACGGGGCCCAGCGAGGGGCCGGCAGCGGAGAGCGTGTTCATCGGGGGCATGTTCGTGCTGTACGGACGGCAGTACGCCCGGCTGTGCCGGGAGCGGGGCCTCACCGGGGAGGCGGAGCAGGTGGAGGAGGCCGCCGGACGGATGGAGGAGGCCCTCAAGGGCCCCGGCTGGGACGGGGAGTGGTTCGTCCGGGCCTATGACGCCGCGTCCAACCCCGTGGGCAGCCGGTCCTGCGCCGAGGGGCAGATCTACATCGAGCCCCAGGGCATGTGCGTCATGGCCGGGGTGGGGCTCGACGACGGCAAGGCTGTCCGCGCCCTGGACTCCGTCCGGGAGCGGCTGCTGGGGGACTACGGCGTGGAGCTGCTGGCCCCGTGCTACACCGTCTACCACAAGGAGCTGGGGGAGATCACCAGCTATCCCCCGGGCTACAAGGAAAACGGGTCGGTCTTCTGCCACAACAACCCCTGGATCAGCATCGCGGAGACCGTGGCGGGCCGGGGGGACAACGCCTTTGACATCTACCGCCGGACCTGCCCCGTCTACCAGGAGGAGCATAGCGAGGTCCGCCGGGTGGAGCCCTATGTCTACGCCCAGACCGTAGCGGCCCGGGCCTCCTTCCAGGAGGGGGCGGCCCGGAACAGCTGGCTCACCGGCACGGCGGCGTGGACCTTTGTGAACATCAGCCAGTACATCCTGGGGGTGAAGCCCACGCCGGAGGGGCTGACGGTGGACCCCTGCCTGCCCGCCGGGTTCGGCCCCTACACGGTGAAGCGCCGGTACCGGGGGGCGGACTACACCATCCGCGTCCGGCAGACGGGCAGCTATTCCCTGACCGTGGACGGAGAGCCTGTGGAGGGCAAACGGGTCCCGGACACCGGAAAGAAAGACTATCAAGTGGAGGTAACCGTATGAGCAAGTTTCCTGAGAATTTTATCTGGGGGGTGGCCTGCGCCTCCTACCAGTGCGAGGGCGCGTGGAACGAGGACGGAAAGGGTCCTAATATCTGGGACGACTTCTGCCACGAGCAGGGCCGCCAGCACGTGAAGAACCGGGACACCGGCGACACGGCCTGCGACGTCTACCACCGCTATAAGGAGGACGTGGCGCTGATGAAGCGGCACAACATCAAGGCCTACCGCTTTTCCGTCAGCTGGGCCCGGGTCATCCCCGACGGGGACGGTGAGGTCAACGAGAAGGGCCTGCAATTCTATGAGGCCCTGGTGGATGAGCTGCTGGCCAGCGGCATCGAGCCCATGATTACCCTCTACCACTGGGACCTGCCCAGCGCCCTCCAGGACAAGGGAGGCTGGCTGAACCGGGACATCGTGGCCGCCTTTGGCCGCTACGCCGGCATCGTGGCCCGGCGGCTCAAGGGGAAGGTCAGAAAGTACATGACCCTCAACGAGCCCCAGTGCGCCGCCTTCCTGGGCTACGGCAACGGCGAACACGCGCCGGGCTGGAAGCTGAGCGAGGAGAAGGTGGCCCAGGTGTTCCATATCATGTGCCTGGCCCACAGCGAGGCCTACCGGGCCATCAAGGCCGTGGACCCCGAGGCCATGGTGGGCGCGGCTCCCTGCGGACGGCAGTGCTATCCCGAGACGGACACCCCCGAGAACCGGGAGGCCGCCTACCGGGAGACCTTCAACCTCTCCTCCGTCCAGGGCTGGGCCTTTACCTCCAACATTTTCCTGGACTCCCTGCTGCTGAAAAAGTACGACGAGAGCGCCCCGGAGGCGGTGCGGAGGTTCGCCCGGACCATCGATCCCGCCGACTGGGAGAAGATGGAGACTCTGGATTTCATCGGCATCAACGTCTACAACGGCGACATGGTGGACGACAAGGGCGGGTATGTCCCCCGCTATCCCGGCTTCCCCCTCACCGCAACCAAGTGGAAGGTGTCCCCGGAGGTGATGCACTACTGCGTGGTGAACAACTACCGCCGGTACGGCAAGCCCATCGTCATCACCGAGAACGGCCAGTCCTGCAACGACCGGGTCTTCCTGGACGGCAAGGTCCACGATCCGGAGCGCATCGACTTCCTCCACCGCTACCTGCTGGA
>CASTQR010000189.1 GCA_949451265.1 uncultured Eubacteriales bacterium
CTTACTTTTGCCCTCATTGCCATCCTTATTAGAAGATTTTAAACAGGCTCTTAGGAAAATCTTAATAACCTGTTCTCTTATTTTTCCCAGTCCCCTGCCGACAGATTGCGTAGAGCCGGATTCCGGCCTAAATACGAGGATAGGAGCGAGAAAAGCATATGAATTTCCTAAAACGCGCCACCCTGCTGACCCTGGCCCTGCTGATGGCCCTGGGCCTGACGGCCTGCGACAGCCTGGGCATCGGCAAGCCCGATATGCCCATGGAGATCACCATCGACGGCCACACCATCGCCCTGGGCCAGACCTCCGTCAACGACCTGGCCGACTGGGGCTGGACCGTGAAGTTCTCCGGCACCCAGAACGAGATCAAGTCGGACGCCAAGTACGTGGCCTGCTACTTCACCGTCCGCAAGAGCGAGAAGGGCTCCGGCGACCAGTTCTCCGTGTCCGTGTGGGTGCCCTTCCAGAAGAACAAGACGGACAGCACCCACGTGGACTTCTCCGAGGAGGAGAAGATGGCCAAGGAGGGCGGCGTGGTGTGCCGGGTGGACGTGCGCAAGGACGCCGCCGAGAACTTCACCGTCGTGTACAACGGCAAGGACTACCAGGACCTCACCTGGGACGACGTGAAGGAGATGGGCGCCACCGAGACCCAGGGCTCCAACGAGTACTCCCCCTCCTACAAGCTGGAGGTGGCCCAGGGCAGCCTGAACTTCAAGAAGGGCTACACCGGCGAGGACGAGCCGGGCGAGTTCGGCCTCAGCATGAACGTTGGGGCGTTTTCCAAGCTCCAGAAGTAATCCATATAGCGGGAAGGCCCCGCCGCAAACGCGGCGGGGCTCTTTCCTGAAGCCTTCCCCCCTGCGGGGGAAGGCTTTCTTTATTTCCCTTCCAGGAAGTAGGACGCCTCCATGTCCGCTGTGGCCAGGGCGAACGCCAGCGGGTACTGCTGTAACGCCTGCCCCACCACCCGGTCGTCCTCCGGGCCGGAGAAGCCCATGTGCCAGCGGATGGCCATGGCTTCCTCCCGGGTGAGGCGCATGAAGCCGGACAGGATGTACACGGACTTCTCCCCGTGGCCGTAGGGCAGTTTGTCCTCGTAGTAGAAGGTGTCCACCTTCGTCCACTTGCCGGTGGCGTCGTCCTTCACGTTCCGGGTGCCCGGCTTGTAGCAGCCGATCTTGCAGACGTCGTGGAGCAGGGCGGCGATGGCGGCGGACTCCATGGGGTAGTCCAGCCCATAGACCTCCTTCACCCGCTCCCGGGCCAGGTAGGCCTCCAGGCAGCGGAACACGTTGACGCTGTGCTGGCACAGCCCCCCAACGTAGGAGCCGTGGAACCGGGCGGAGGCGGGGGCGGTGAAGAAGTCGCTCTTGTTCTGTAAGTAGTCCAGCAGCTCGGCGCTGCCCTCCCGGTGGATGTGCTCGGTGTAGATTTCGATGAATTCCTCTTTCCCTGGCATAACGTGGCCTCCTGAAATGGATGATTTCCTATCCCCCCGCCGGAGGCGGGGGATAACCCTTTTACCCATTATAGCAAAAAAAGGCGCCGGGGGCAACCCCGGCGCCTTCGTCAGTCCTCCAGCGTCTTTTGCAGGTTTTCCATGATCTCGGACAGCTTGGACGCTTTCTTTTCCGGGTCAGTCTCTTTATCCATGTCTTTGAGATCGCCCAGCAGGAAGCGCACCCAGCTTTGAAACTGCTTATCCGTCATGCCCATAGAAAGCACCTCCTTCTGGCACCATTATAACACGGCTGCCAAGAGAACGCAAGGCGGTTTTCACCCCGCCGCGGTGTCGGGAACCGCCGGGTCCGTCCCGCCGTCCGTCCGGACGTCCCCGTCCAGCTCCGCCAGCAGGGCCAGCGTGCTGGACGCCGTGTCCTGGAGGGCGATCTCCACGTACCAGCCGTCCCCGCCGGGAATGCCCTCGATGGTGAAGGACAGCCACTCCTCCGGGAAGTGGGCGTACCAGTCCTCCGAGCTCTCCAGCCGGCGCACACCGATGCGGTTGGCAAAGAAGTCCTCCTTCACCGCCGCCAGCAGGTCCAGGGCGTCCTGCCCGGCGTAGGCCACGGAATGCCCCTCCGCCCCGCACCGTGCGGCGTAGGTCAGCGGGCGGCCCTGGGCCAGCAGCTCCTCCAGCTTGTCGAAGGTATACACCTGCCAGAACAGCTCCCGGTTGTTATAGAGCTGTTGGAAGGCCCAGGCCGCGGTGCCCTCCTGCTCCGCCTGGGTGAAATCCACCCACAGGCCGTACCGCCGCTCCAGGGCGCCGCCCCCCTTCAGGGCGTAGGTCAGCCGCAGGTTGATCCAGGCCTTATCCTCCTGGTAGTCCGACGCCCAGTCCCGCTGGTCCACCGCCGCCTGGTGGAGGGTGGTGATGAGCCGGATCACCTCCGGGTCGTCGATGTCCAGGTTCAGGTGGTCGCCGTAGTCCTTGAGGGTGGGATTCTCCAGGTTGGAGACGTGTACGCTGGCCACCTGGCCGGGGTCGGGCACCCGTGTCTCATACCCGGTGAGGTCGAAGGCCACCACGGCGAACAGGGCCGCAAACACCGCCGCCACCGCCAGCCCGCCCTTCCACCGGCCGAACACCCGGAAGGATTTGTCCAGCAGCATCCGGGCGGCGAAGTACCCGATCACGCCCCACACCAGAATGGCGATCATGAGCATGATCTCCCCGCCGCCGGTGAACATGGTGGTGACCATGCCGAGGGCCAGCCCCGCGCAGAAGGCCACGCCGTACTGGAACACCGGGCGCATGGCCTTGACGGACACCACGTCCCCCGCGCTCTCCAGCCGCCGGGCGCGGTAGAGGAAAAACGCGCCCACCGTCAGAGCCAGGGCCGCGATGGCGTACACGCCCACTGTCCCCAGGCCGTGAAGCTCCAGCACCCGCTCGCCGCCGGACACCTGGGCGGCCTCGTCCACCCAGTGCCAGAGGGCGCGTACCCGCTCCTCCAGCCGCACCACCGGGGTGAACCATTTCACCACCTCATGCACGCCGTCCGCGAAGCCGGAAAAGCCGTGATAAAACGCCTGGAACACAACGCTCAGCAGCTCCGTCACGCCGATGACCAGGCAATTGACCACGGCGTAAAAGGCGGGCAGGGCCAGAATGTGCCCGGTGAACAGGCCGCAGAACACCGCCAGGGAGTAGAAGAAGAACCCCTCGCCGCAGGCAACGGCCAGCCAGAAGCCCAGCCCCTGCCAGCACACCGCGCCTCCCGCCAGCTCCACCAGCAGGGTGAGCAGGAAAATCACCACATTGGGCACGACGAGGAAGGCCAGCCCCGCCAGGTAATGGGTGAGGAACAGCCCCTCCCGCCGGACGGGCAGTCCGCCGAAGAAGTTGGCCGAACGGGGATTATACAGGTGGCTGAACACCGCCATGGCCGCCAGCACCCCGAATACAAGGGTCAGCTGGAGGGCCAGCTCCGGCGCGGCCTCGGGCACCATGTGAAAGGCGAAGTCCTCCATGTAGCCTGTGTTATGCTGGTCCATCTGGAGAAACATCAGCCCGTTCAGGGGCAGCATCACCAGCCAGACGGCGGAGTACGCCCCCCACAGGGGCCAGAAGCG
>CASTQR010000190.1 GCA_949451265.1 uncultured Eubacteriales bacterium
GATGGCGGGGGCCCGGACGGTGAGGATGGGCTCCCGGGGGAAGATGGGGGTGCCCTCGGGGACGGCCCAGATGTCCCCGGTGAACCGGAAGGTTTTCAGGTACTCCAGGAACTCGGGGGCGAACAGGCCCTTGCCCCGGAGGTACTCGATGTCCTCCTCGTCAAAGTGGAGGTTCCGGATGTAGTCGATGACCTGGTCCAGCCCCGCGGCGATGGCGAAGCCGCCCCCGTCAGGGACGCTGCGGAAGAACACGTCGAAGTAGCACATACGGTCCTTGAGGCCGGTCTGGAAATAGCCGTTGCCCATGGTCAGCTCGTAGAAGTCGAACAGCATGGTATAATTGACATCGTGGCGCATGGAGAATCCCTCCTGTTATTTTGTGCCCCTATTATAAGCTGTCATGACAGCAAAAGCAAGCATAAATCGAAGCCCCTCCCAGCCGGGAGGGGCTTTCGCTTGTCAGCGGGCGGAGGTGTAGGGGGCCATGTCCAGCCGGACATAGTACCCCTGCCCGTGGCGGCAGACGGGGCACACCTGGGGGGCCAGGGACGCCTTGATGATCTCGCCGCAGTTCAGGCACATCCACAGGGTCTCGTGATCCTCCTTACCGAACAGGGTGCCCTCCTCCAGCCACTGGGCCAGCTGGCCGAAACGGTCGCCGTGGGTCTTTTCGATCTGGGCGATGAGCTCAAACTGCCCGCCGATGAGGTCGAAGCCCTCCCGGTGGGCGATCTCCGCGAAGGCGGCGTAGTCGTGCTGGTACTCCTCGTACTCGTTGTGCTGGGCGGCCTTCAGCAGGTCCACCGTCTTGTCCGACAGGTCGATGGGGTAGTTGCCGTCAATGGCGATGTTCTTCCCCGCCGAGGGCAGCAGCAGGTCGTAGAACACCTTGGCGTGGGCCCGCTCCTGGTCGGCGGTGAACTCAAACACCCGGGCCACCGCCTCCAGCTTCTCCTTCCGGGCGGCGGAGGCGGCGAAGGTGTAGCGGTTCCGGGCCTGGCTCTCTCCGGCGAAGGCGCGCATCAGGTTTTCCCGGGTCTTGCTCTCCATGAAGTCCACGTTCCCCTTGTGGTAGTTTTCGTACGGGTTTGGCATGGTAAATCCCTCCCATGTATTTGGTAGGGGTAGTATGCCCGGTTTCGGAAAAAACTTGCGCGGGGTTTGCGCTGTCACCCGCCCTCCCCGGGGGGAATACACTGGAATGATCGAAAACAGGGCCGGAGGGCCGAGGAGGTTTCTTATGCTGCGGGCAAAAAATATCTGGGTGATGGGGGGCGACCCCCGGCAGGCGGCGCTGGCGGCGCTGCTGGCCGACGAGGGCCACAGCGTACATACCTACGCGCTGGAGCAGGGGGCGGGGATGAAATGCGAGCCCTCTCTAACGGGAGCAGACCGGGCGGACTGCGTGATCCTGCCCCTGCCGGCGGCGGGGGCGGATGGGAGGCTGAACACGCCGCTGTCGGCGGACAGCCACGACCTTGAGGAGGTGCTGGGTGCCCTGCGGCCGGGGCAGCTGGTGTGCGCCGGGATGGCGGGGGAGGGGTTGAAGGGGCTGGCGGAGGAGCGGGGGCTGGTGCTCCGGGACTACTTTGCCCGGGAGGAGTTGGCGGTCTTAAATGCCGTCCCCACCGCCGAGGGCGCCCTCCAGATCGCCCTGGAGGAACTGCCCATCACCCTCCACGACGCCCGTGCCCTGGTCATCGGCTTCGGGCGTTTAGGCAAGGCTCTGGCCCCCCGGCTGCGGGCTCTGGGCGCCCACGTGTGGGTGTCCGCCCGGCGGTACGAACAGCGGGCCGCCGCCCAGGGCATGGGCCTGGGCAGCGAGGGGGTGGATCACCTGCCCGACTGGCTGTGCAGCTACGACCTGGTTTTCAACACCGTGCCCGCCCCGGTGCTGGGGGTGGAGGAGCTGGCGGCCCTCAAGGAGGGCGCACTGGTCATCGACCTGGCCTCCCGGCCCGGCGGGGTGGACCTGGACGCCGCCGCCGCCCTGGGGGTGCGGGTGATCTGGGCCCTGTCCCTGCCGGGGAAGGTGGCCCCCGTCACTGCGGGGCGGTACATCAAGGACACCGTTTATCATATTATGGAGGAATTAAACCTGTGAGCGACAAGGAATTACGAGTGGGCTTCGCCTTCTGCGGGTCCTTCTGTACCATGTCCAGGGCGCTGGATGCCCTGGAACAGACCGCCGCCCGGTTCGGGCCGATGACCCCCATCGTGTCGGAGACGGTGGCGGCCACCGACACCCGGTTCGGCGCGGCCCACGATTTCATGCGGGAGATGGAGCGCATCTGCGGACGGCGGGTGATCAACACCATCGCCGGGGCGGAGCCCATCGGCCCCAAGGGGCTGCTGGACGCCCTGGTGATCTGCCCCTGCACGGGGAACACCCTGGCCAAGCTGGCCCACGGGGTGACGGACACCTCCGTCACCATGGCCGCCAAGGCCCATCTGCGCAACGGCAGGCCCCTGGTGATTGCCGTGTCCACCAACGATGGCCTGGGGGCCTCCGCCCCCAACCTGGGCGCCCTGCTGGGCCGGAAGCACGTGTATTTCGTCCCCTTCGGCCAGGACGACTGCAAGGGCAAGCCCGCCTCCCTGGTGGCGGACTTCTCCCTGGTGCCGGACGCGGTGGCCGCCGCCCTCCGGGGGGAACAGCTCCAGCCCATTTTATTGGGGGCTGGGTGATTTTTCCCCCTTGCAATCCGGCGGGAAAAAAGCTATAATAAAGTGTCCGCATAAGCGGAACTCAAACAGATAAAGGAAGTGAGCTGCGTCGTGTCAGGCGATCCGTTAAGTCGAAGTCACACCGTACCAACACGGCGCACCCGCTGAGCCAGCTTCCCCTGTCTCCCCGTGCGCCCGCTGACCAATGGCGTTTTGCCGTTGGGAAAATTTACAAGCGGAGCGGCGGGGGATTTTTGTGCCCTTTTGGGCGTCCCCGCCTGTCCGGGAAAGGCGTGAGGAAGCTATGATGACCATACACAAGACAGTGGAGGGCAAGATGACGCCCCTCAACTCCGTCACCGACGGCTGCTGGGTGAACCTCATCAACCCCAGCGAGGACGAACTGCGCACCGTGGCCGCCACCCTGGCGGTGGAGCCCTCCTTCCTCCGGGCGGCGCTGGACGAGGAGGAGACCTCCCGCATTGACAGCGAGGACGGCTGCACCCTCATCATCGTGGACACCCCGGCCATGGAGCAGGACGAGACGGGGGTCGTGTATTCCACCCTGCCCATGGGCATCATCGTCACCGGCAAGCACATCATCACCGTCTGTTTGAAGGAGACCTCGGTGGTGCAGGATCTCCAGGCGGGGCTGGTGAAGGATGTGCGCACGGAGCAGCGCACCCGGTTCATCCTGAACATCCTCCTGCTGGTGGCCAAGCGGTACTTAAACTATTTGAAGCAGATCGACAAGACCTATAACCACATGGAGCGCCAGCTCTACAAGTCCCAGCGGAACAAGGAGCTGATCCAGCTGCTGGACCTGGAGAAGTCCCTGGTCTACTTCAACACCTCCCTGAAGGCCAACGAGGTGACGCTGGAGAAGATCC
>CASTQR010000191.1 GCA_949451265.1 uncultured Eubacteriales bacterium
CCGGAGCGTTCACCGACCGGCCGGTGACGGTGGTGTCGCTGTCCTTGGCCTTTAAGATGGCCTGCTTGTAGTTGTCGTGGATGGGGCACTCCTGGCTCACCAGCAGACAGGTGCCCACCTGAGCCCCGCAGGCCCCCAGAGCGAAGGCGGCGGCCAGCTGTTTCCCGCTGGCGATTCCCCCGGCGGCAATGACAGGCAGGTCGGTGACCTCGCAGACCTGGGGGACCAGGGCCATGGTGGTCAGCTCGCCCACGTGGCCGCCGGACTCGGTACCCTCGGCGATAAAGCCGTCTACCCCCAGGGGTTCCAGGCGGCGGACCAGAGTGGTGGCCGGGACCACGGGGAAGACCTTGACCCCCGCCTCTTTCCAGGCGGGGACGAACTGGCTGGGCACACCCGCCCCGGTGGTGACCACCTTCACGCCCTCCTCAATGACCACCTGGGCCATCTCGGCGGCGGCGGGGTTCATCAGCATGATGTTTACCCCGAAGGGCTTATCGGTGAGGGATTGACAGGTGCGGATGTGCTCCCGCAGGGTGTCCGCGTTCATCCCCCCTGCGCCGATGAGGCCAAGCGCTCCGGCGTTGGATACGGCGGCGGCAAACTCGCCGGTGGCGATGTTGGCCATGCCGCCCTGGATAATGGGGAACTCGGTCCCCAGGATTTCGTTTAATTTCATGGTTTCCCACTCCTTTTGAATGGCAATACACCTATGTAGGGGCGAATATCATCCGCCCGCAAGCGGCCGATATCTGATGCGGCGGGCGGATAATATCAGCCCCTACAAAACGCCGCATCTACCACCGCAATAGTGCCCCGGCCCAGGTGAGGCCCCCGCCGAAGCCTACGGTGACGATCCGCATCCCAGGCCGCAGGAGCCCCGCCTCGGTCAGCTCGTCCAGGGCGATGGGGATGCTGGCGGCGGAGGTGTTGCCGTAGCGGTCCATATTTTTATAAAACAGCCCCTCTCGGGCCCCCAGCCGCTTGGCTACAAAGTCGATAATCCGGGCGTTGGCCTGATGGCAGACCACCAGGTCCAGGTCGTTGACGGAGGCCAGCCCCTCCCGCTCCAGCAGCTGGCGGATGGACTGCTCCACTACCTCCACGGCGAAGCGGAACACCGCCCTGCCGTCCATGTGGATGGCGGAGGGGACGGGCCCCGGCCCCTGGACCCGGATGCTGTCCGGGTCGCCCCGGGTGCCGAAGACGGTGTGCCAGCTGCGGTCCTCGTCCCGCCGGATTACCGCCGCCCCCGCCCCGTCCCCGAAGAGGACGCAGGTGTTGCGGTCGGTGTGGTCCATCACCCGGCTGATGATCTCCGCCCCCACCACCAGGGCGCAGGGCCGGGGGGCGTCGCAGAGCAGAGCGTGGGCAGTTTTCAGACCGTACAAAAAACCGGCGCAGGCGGCGTTCAGGTCGAAGCAGAGGGTGTCCTCCTCCAGTCCCAGCTCCCGCTGGAGCAGGCAGGCGGTGGAGGGGCTGGCGTGGTCTGGGGTGAAGGTGCCCACCAGGCACACCCCGATGTCTGCCGCCGTAACCCCCGCCCGGTCCATTGCCTGACGGGCGGCGCTCGCCGCTAAATCCAGGCCGGTTTCCGACGTGCAGAAGTGCCGCTGGTGTATTCCGGTGCGGCTGAACACCCACTCGTCACTGGTGTCCACCGTCCGGCTCAAATCCTCGTTGGTGACCACCCGCTCCGGAAGACACCGGCCGGTGGCTAAAATATGGGGCGCGCTCATGGCTCCTCCCTCCCCGCGGGAGGCAGGCCCTGCCCCATAGCGCGGAACATCTCATATCTCTGCCGGGCCAGGGCGGGGCCCCGCAGCTTATCCAAGGCGGCCAGCTCCTTCACCAGGGCGGCGTCCACCGTGCGGAAGGCGGCCTCCCAGTTGGTGTGGGCGCCCTCCTCGGGCTCCCGCAGGACGCCCTGGACGATGCCGCCCCGGCGCAGGTCCTGGGCGGTGAGCTTCATTACGCCGCAGGCCTCGCCGGCCCGGCTGGCGTCCTTCCACAAGATGGAGGCGAAGCCCTCCGGGGACAGGACGGAGTACACCGCGTGCTCCAGCATGAGCACCCGATTGGCTGCGGCCAGCGCCAGAGCCCCGCCGCTGCCCCCCTCGCCGGTGACGATGGCGATGGTGGGCACCTCCAGGGCGCTCATCAGAGCCAGGCACTGGGCGATGGCCTCCCCCTGGCCCCGCTCCTCCGCCTCCTTCCCCGGGTAGGCCCCCGGGGTGTCCACAAAGGTGATGACGGGCCGGCCAAATTTCTCCGCCTGGCGCATCAGCCGCTGGGCCTTCCGGTAGCCCTCGGGGGAGGGCATTCCAAAGTTACAGCGGAGATTTTCCTCCAGATCCTTCCCCTTCCGGTGGCCGATCACCGTGACGGGCCGGTCGTGAAACCGGGCGATTCCGCCCAGGATACTGGGGTCCTCACCGCGCAGGCGGTCCCCCCGCTGCTCAAAAAAGTCGGTAAACAGGGCGGCGATGAAGTCCGCTGTCCCCGGCCGTCCCGGGTCCCGGGCAATTTTTACCTTTTCCTCTGGTGTATAGCGGCTCATGGGCGTCCTCCCTTCTCATGGAGGGCCAGCAGTTGAATGAGCACCGCCCGCCACTCATTCCGGGGGACGATCCGGTCCAGAAAGCCGTGGTCCAGCAGATACTCGGCCCGCTGAAAGCCCTCGGGCAGCTGCTCCTTGATGGTCTGCTCAATGACCCGAGGCCCGGCGAAGCCGATGAGGGCCCCGGGCTCGGAGAGCATGATGTCCCCCAGGGAGGCGAAGCTGGCCGTCACCCCGCCGGTGGTGGGGTGGGTGAAGCAGGAGATGTACAGCCCACCACCGCTCTGGAAGCGCTGAATGGCGGCGGCGGTTTTTGCCATCTGCATCAGGGAGAAAATTCCCTCCTGCATCCGTGCCCCGCCGCTGGCGGAGAAAATCACCAGGGGCAGTTTCTTCTTTCCGGCGTATTCGGCGGCGCGGGTGATTTTCTCTCCTACCGCCGTGCCCATGCTGCCCATGAGGAAACGGCTGTCCAGCACGGTGAACACCGCCTTATGTCCATCCACCCTTCCGAGGGCGGCCACGGCGGCGTCCTTCAGGCCGGTGGACTGCTCCAGCTCGGCCAGCTTGGCCGGATAGCCGGGGAAGGACAGGGGATCGGCGGGGGACAGCTTATCCTCCAGCTCCTGAAAGGAGCCGGGGTCCAGTATATTGGACAGCCGGTAGTAGGCCCCGACGGGGGCGTGGAAGCCGCACCTGGGGCAGACCTGCAAGCTGCGGTCCCACTCCAGCTGTGGGCTCTCCTCCCCGCAGGCGGAGCACCTGGTCCGCCGGGAGGAGGTGATTTTCCCCTCCCGCATGGCCCGGTAGGTGAGGAGCCTGTCCCGGCGGCGGGAAAATGTTTGATTCACGGTGTTTCATCTCCATCCATCAGGCGGTCACAGGTCCGGACCAGCTCCAGCAGGCGTTCCAGATTTTTGTCCAGAAAGCCGGTGTCATACCGGCCCCGGACAAACTCCGGGTCGTGCATAATCAGGTGGGCCAG
>CASTQR010000192.1 GCA_949451265.1 uncultured Eubacteriales bacterium
AGTACTTCACGCCGCAGCCGATGTCGCCGCTCCACTCGTCCCGCATGGCGTCCGGGTTGGCGTCCACGGGGACGAAGGCCAGCTCGTTGAGCCAGCCGGTGACCCGGCCCTGGGCGTCCACATAGCCCACCGCCTCGCTGGTGCCCATGGCGATGCCCAGTACGTTGTTCTCGCCCAGGTTCATGGCCCCGGCCAGGGCGGACACGTCGCCGTCGTTGGCCACAATGTAGGGCACGTCGCCGAAGGTGTCGGTGATGGCGCGGATGTAGATGTCCTTCACCTTGGCGTCAAAGAGGTCCTTGGGCACCTGGAGGAACAGGGAGGCGTTCATGGTGCGGTTGTCGATATACACCCCGGCGGAGGACACGCCCACCGCGTCCACCCGGGGCATATGCTCCGCGGCGGATTTCAGGGCGGCCACAATGCCGTCATAGTGGTAGTCCGGGTCGGAGTTGATCTTGGGGAACCAGACCACCTCCTCGGAGAACACGGGCTCGCCGTCGATGACGGCGGACACCTTCCGGTCGGAGCCGCCCGCGTCAAAGCCGATGCGGCAGCCGTCCAGGTGGCGGCCGATGGCCTTGGGGTCGCTGTTCTCCTCGGGCACCTTGTCGCAGGCCACGATCTCGAAGGGGTGCTCGTACACGTTGGCCATGTAGTCCCAGTCGAAGAACTGGCGGCCGGTGGCGGAGTAGTGGACGTTCATCTTGTCCGCCAGCTCCTTGCTTCCGGCGAGGTAGACCCGGAAGCCGCCGTACATCCACAGCATGGTCTTGATGACCCGCTCCACATAGTATTCGTCGGCGGCGGCAAAGGCGGGATCGCTGTGGACCTTCACGTGCCAGACGGCCACCTGGCCGTTGGAACGCTCCACCGCCACGTCCAGGGGCTTGTCCGCCCCGGACAGGAAGGCGCGGTTGAACTGGGCCAGCGGGATAAAGCCGGGATCCAGCTCCGGGATGTTCTTGACAGATACTTCAACGCCGAGATGGTTCATGACAATCAATCCTCCATTTCAATCCATAGAAGTGATAGAAGCGGACAAAAGACGGACTGGACGGAAGAAAGTTCCCGTTTTTTGTGATAGTTTCCAAAAAGCGCCCAGTCTCCATACTATAAGCCTATCAGTTTTCCGAAAAAAGTCAAGCATTTTTTGGATAAAATGAAAATTATTTTCGTCCACACCCTTGACGCGGCCCCCCGGGACAGGTATCATAGAGCTATCAGACGCGGGGCGGGGCGCCCCGCCAAAATGGAAAAGAATACCATTTTTATGAAAGGTGGAAAGCGTTTATGGATGTGAAGCGTTTGCAGGGCCACCAGCAATGGCTCAAGGAGGAGCTGGACCGCTGCGTGGCCTTCTGGCTGAAAAACGGCATGGACCCGGTACACGGCGGCGTGTACACCTGCCTGGATCGGGAGGGGAAGGTGTTCTCCACCGACAAGAGCGTGTGGATGCAGGGGCGCTGCGGGTGGATCTTCGCCTACCTGTGCCACCTCTACGGCCCGAAAGACGAGTGGCTGGCCGCCAGCAAGAGCTGCCTGGACTTCCTGGAGGCCCACTGCGTCAACCACGCCGCCGGCGGGCGGCTGTACTTCACCGTCACCGAGGACGGCCGGCCCCTGCGCCAGCGGCGGTACTGCTTCTCCGAGGCGTTCTACGCCCTGGCCAACGCGGAGTATTACGGCGTGGCCGGGGGGGAGGAGCACCTGGAGCGGGCCCGCCGGGCCTACGACTTGTACTGGGATCTGAACCACGGCATGGCCGATCCCACCGGCCTGGGCCCCAAGACCATCCCCGAGACCCGCACGGGCCGGGCCTTCGGCACCCCCATGATCATCCTCAACGTCACCGGCACCCTGCTGCGGGTGGATCCCGAACGCAAGGCCCTCTATGAGGAGCGGGCCCAGCAGTGTGTGGACGAGATCTTCCGGTACCACGTCCACCCCGAGCTGAAGTGCGTGCTGGAGAACGTGGGCCCCGATGGCGAGGCCCGCCTCAACTACACCGAGGGCCGCGTTGTCAACCCCGGCCACGACATCGAGGGCGTGTGGTTCCTGCTGGAGCACGCCCAGCGCACCGGGGATAAGGAACTGGTGAAGAAGGCCGCCCAGATCTTCGACTGGGCTATTGACCTGGGCTGGGACAAGGAGTACGGCGGCCTGCTGTACTTCGTGGACTGCCTGGGCCGTCCCCCCGAGGCCTATGAACACGACATGAAGCTGTGGTGGCCCCACGACGAGATCCTCATCGCCAGCCTGATGCTCTACCGGGACACCGGGGAGGAGAAGTACCTGGACTGGTTCGAGAAGACGCTGGACTACTGCAAGACCTATTTCTCCGATCCTGAATACGGCGAGTGGTACGGCTACCTGCGCCGGGACGGGAAGCCGACAGAACCGCCTTGTAAGGGGAGCACGTTCAAGGGTCCGTTCCATCTGCCCCGTATGCTGAGTATGTGCGAGCGGATGATGGCGGAGCTCCTGGACGGGCAGTAAGGGGGCCGGTATGCCTTACGGCGACGTATTTACCAGAATCAACCGGGAATATTACCAGCTCACCAGCGCGGAGAAGAAGATCGCGGACTATATGCTGTTACAGCGGCAGGAGTGCCAGTATATGTCCATCTCCGAGATGGCGGAGGTGGCGGAGGTGGCGGAGGCCACCGTGTCCCGGTTCTGCCGCCGCCTGGGGTACAAGGGGTACAGCGCCTTCAAGCTGGCGGTGGCGGGCTCCTCCGGCGGCGGGCAGCGGCCCATGAGCCCCCTGTACGGCGAGGTCCAGGCGGAGGACAGCCTGGGCGATATGTGCCAGAAGATTTACGCCGCCGACGTGGACGCCATCACCCAGACCCTGGCCCTCATCAACACCGGGGCGGTGACCAGGGCGGCGGAGCTCATCCTGGCGGCGGACCGGGTGCTGTGCATGGGCCTGGGCGGCTCCATGGTGCTGGCCCAGGAGGCGGCTCACCTGTTCTCCACCGCCCTGCCCAACTTCTACGCCGTGGAGGACTCCCATTTCCAGGCCATCCGCTGCGCCCTGCTGACCGAACGGGACGTGGTGGTGTACTTCTCCTATTCCGGCTCCACCCGGGACGTGGTGGACGTGATGAAGATCGCCCAGGAGCGGGGGGCCCGCACCATCCTGATCACCCGCTTCCCCAAGTCCCCCGGCGCGGCCTGCGCCGACGTGGTGCTGGAGTGCGGGGCCCGGGAGGGGCCGCTGCAAATGGGCTCCGTGGCCGCCCGGATGGGGCAGCTGTTCCTCATCGACGTGCTGTTCAGCGAGGTGTGCCGCCGGGATATGGAGACCTGCCGGGACCGGCGCAAGCAGGTGGCGGACGCCCTGGCGGACAAGCATATGTAGTTTCTGGAAAGAAAAATTTTTCCCACAAAGGAAAATCTGTAAAACTATTTTCAAAAGTATCTTGACAAACAATGGGAAAGATTATACAATCTGAACAAGAGCCCGCGCTTTATGCGGGCGAGGAATTATTAAAT
>CASTQR010000193.1 GCA_949451265.1 uncultured Eubacteriales bacterium
GAGCTGGGCATCGACACCTACGCCGTCAACTGGCCCATCGGCTGCGGCAAGGCCTTCCAGGGGGTCTACGACCGGGAGCGGAAGCGAATCATCCACTTCACCTCCAACGGCGGCTCCAAAGCGGCCACCGCCACGGAGGTATCCCTGGATGATCCTGAGCTGGCGAATCTGATCGGCCAATCCTACCGGGATCAGCTCTCCGACGAGATCGAGCTGCTGGACGGCGCCTCCTGCGAGTTCGACATGGACCGGGTGCGCCATGGGCAGCTCTCCCCGGTGTTCTTCGGCTCGGCGCTGACCAACTTCGGCGTGGAGCCCTTCCTGGAGGATTTTCTCCGCATGACCACCGCCCCCCTGCCCCGCGCCGCCGGGGACGAGCTCATCGACTCCTTCGACGACTGCTTTTCCGCCTTCGTGTTCAAGATCCAGGCCAACATGAACAAGGCCCACCGGGACCGCATCGCCTTCATGCGGGTGGTGTCCGGCAAGTTCGAGGCAGACAAGGAGGTCTACCACGTCCAGGGCGGCAAAAAAATAAAGCTCTCCCGGCCCCAGCAGCTCATGGCGGCCGAGCGGGAGATCATTGAGGAGGCCTACGCCGGGGACATCATCGGCGTGTTCGACCCCGGCATCTTCTCCATCGGGGACACCCTCTGCACCGCCGCCCATAAATTCCAGTTCGACCCCATCCCCACCTTCGCCCCGGAGCACTTCCGCCGGGTGCGGCCCCTGGACACCATGAAGCGCAAGCAGTTCCTCAAAGGCATGGAGCAAATCGCCCAGGAGGGCGCCATCCAGATCTTCAAGACCCCCTACTCCGGCATGGAGGAGGTCATCGTGGGCGTGGTGGGTACCCTCCAGTTCGACGTGCTGGAATACCGCCTGAAAAACGAGTACGGTGTGGACCTGTACGCCGAGGGCCTGCCCTACGAGTACCTGCGCTGGCTCCACCACGAGGGGGAGGAGCCCCTCCGGGCGGACGATCTCACCCTCCCCGGGGACGCCATGCTGGTGGAGGACTACCGGCAGAACCAGCTCCTTCTGTTCGCCTCCCAGTGGTCCATCAACTGGACGGCGGAGCGGAACAAGCAGATCACCCTGTCCGAGTTCGGCGGGGCCAAATTTTAAGAGACGCCACGAAAAGGGCTGCGGTTCCGGGGAACCGCAGCCCTTTTCCCGCACACAGCCGGGTTTTCCCTCATAGGATGGGCAAAAGGAGGGCAAAGCCATGGCAAACACCTACTTACTCAGCGATGCGTCCAAGCACTACTTATGCTGTTACTACCAGATCCTGGACGAGATGATCCAGGGCATCACCACCGCCAAGCTCACCCAGAGCATTTCCCACAACTTTATCGTCCAGATGATCCCCCACCACCAGGCTGCCGTCCGGATGTGCCGGAACATCCTGGAATACTCCGACGACAGGGCCGTCCGCCGCCTGGCCCAGCGGATCATCGCCCAGCAGACCCAGGGCATCCAGACCATGGAGGGCCTTCTCCCCCAGTGCGGCCAGCTCCCCAGCCCCCAGATGGATCTCCGCCTGTGCCAGCGCCGGACAGAACTGATCTTCCGGGAGATGTTCTCTCAAATGAGGGCCACCCCGGAAGGGAACCGGCTGGACGCGGGGTTCATGCAGGAGATGATCCCCCATCACCTGGGGGCGGTGCGGATGTCTCAAAACACTCTGCGCTATGAGATCTGCACCGGGCTGGCCCCCGTCCTGCGCTCCATCATCGACACCCAGTGCAGGGAGGTCAGGCAGATGCGGGCGCTGCTCCAGCGGATGGGCTGTCAGCAAACGCCAAGGTGAGGTTCGTCTTTTTAATTCTCAACAGCAAACGGCAGCACAGGATTTCCGCGCGTTTGGCGGGCTGTGTCAAGCCGCGCCCCGGCTAGGGGCCCCGTGGGGCGGAAGCCCTGCCCCGGGGCCTCTGGCCTCCGCTTTTCCATTTTCGGCCAGTGGGACAGGCCTTCACCGCGAATATAGTCAAAACACTTGAAAACCGGCAAGCGGTTTTCAAAGCGGGCAGGGCCCGCTGGCACATGAAATGTGCCATGCTTTGCCTATGAAGTTCAAAGCGAGGCCGCCTTTGCGGCCTTCTGCGGCCTTCCACGCCGCAGGCTTCAAAAGAGGTATTTACCTCTTTTGAAGCGCTTTGACTATAATAGGATCCTTTTTGCAAAAACCCTCTATCTTTTTTCAAAAAAATTTGGTATACTATCCTTGTATGCCCATACCAGCCCCACGGCGGCGGCATTTCAGAAAAAAAACAGGGTTCGGACCAAAGCGGTCCAGTTCGCAAGGAGGGATTTTCATGGCAAAGCCCCTGGTGGCCATCGTCGGCCGCCCAAACGTGGGCAAATCCATGCTGTTCAATAAATTGACGGGGAAACGCCTTTCCATCGTGGAGGACACCCCCGGCGTCACACGGGACAGGCTGTACGCCCAGGCGGAGTGGCGGGGCCGCACCTTCGACCTGGTGGACACCGGCGGCATCGAGCCGGGGACGGACAACCAGATCCTGTCTTTCATGCGGGAGCAGGCGGAGATCGCCATCGCCGCCGCCACCGTCATTGTGTTCGTCTGCGACATCCGCACCGGCATGACCGCCGCCGACCAGGAGGTGGCCGGGATGCTCCAGCGATCCAAAAAGCCAGTGGTGCTGGCGGTGAACAAGATGGACTCCACCGGCCACACCAACCCGGACATCTACGAGTTCTATAATTTAGGGCTGGGGGATCCCTACCCCGTCTCCGCCGTCCACGGCCACGGCACCGGCGATCTCCTGGACGCCTGCTTTGAATACTTCCCCCCGGAGGATCAGGAGGACGAGGCGGACGACGTGATCAAGGTAGCCATCATCGGCAAACCCAACGTGGGCAAGTCCTCCCTGGTGAACCGCATCCTGGGCCAGGAGCGGGTCATCGTCTCCGACGTGGCGGGCACCACCCGGGACGCGGTGGACAGCTACCTGGAAAAGGACGGGCAGAAGTACCTCATCATCGACACCGCAGGAATGCGGAAAAAGTCCAAGGTGGACGACCGGGTGGAGAAGTTTTCCGTCCTCCGGGCCACCATGGCCATTGAGCGCAGCGACGTGTGCGTCATCATGATCGACGCCCAGGAGGGGGTCACGGAGCAGGACACCAAGGTGGCGGGGCTGGCCCACGACGCGGGCAAGGCCTGCATCATCGTGGTGAACAAGTGGGACGCCATCGAGAAAGACGGCAAGACCATGCAGCGCATGGAGGAGGACGTCCGCCGGGATCTCAGCTATATGACCTACGCCCCGGTGCTGTTCATCTCCGCCTTGACGGGCCAGCGGGTGGAAAAGCTGTTCGGCCTCATCGACAGCGTGGTGAACCA
>CASTQR010000194.1 GCA_949451265.1 uncultured Eubacteriales bacterium
AGGCGGTGGAGAAGTACGGCCTGAAGCCCATGGCCAAGCTGGTGAGCTGGGGCCAAGGCGGCGTGGATCCCAAGATCATGGGCGTGGGCCCGGTGCCCGCCTCCCGCCAGGCCATGGACAAGGCCGGCCTGACCATCGACGACATCGACCTGGTGGAGGCCAACGAGGCCTTTGCCGCCCAGTCCATCGCCGTGGCCCGTGAGCTGCACTTCGACATGAGCAAGGTGAACGTGAACGGCGGCGCCATCTCCATCGGCCACCCGGTGGGCGCGTCCGGCGCGCGGATCATCGTCACCCTGCTCCACGAGATGCAGAAGCGGCCCGAGGCCAAGAAGGGTCTGGCCACCCTGTGCATCGGCGGCGGCATGGGCGTCGCCACCATTTTCGAGAAGTGCTGATCTGAATCCGTTCCCTCTGCCCGGGCGGGGTTCCACCCGCCCGGGCCGCGAATAATTTTTTGGGAGGTAATTTTGAATCATGGCTAAAATTGTTACGATCAACGACGCCGCCGCCCTGGTCAAGGACGGCATGACCGTCATGGTGGGCGGCTTTTTGGGCTGCGGCGCCCCGGATAAGCTGATGCACGCCCTGGCCCTGTCCGGCGTGAAGGACCTCACCGTCATCTGCAACGACGGCGGCCTGCCCGGCGGGCGGCTGCTGGGCGTGCAGGAGCTGATCCACAACGGCCAGGTCAAGCACCTCATCGCCACCCACATCGGCATGAACAAGGAAGTGGGCCAGATGATGAACGAGGGCACCATGAAGGTCACCCTGGTGCCCCAGGGCTCCCTGGCGGAGAAGATCCGCGCCGGCGGCTACGGCCTGGGCGGCGTGCTCACCCCCACCGGCCTGGGCACCCCCGTGGGCGTGGGCTCCGAGGACGCGTCCGGCACCGGCAATAAGGAAGCTATCGTCATCGACGGCAAGGAGTACCTGCTGGAACGGCCCATCCGCGCGGATGTGGCCTGCATCTATGGCTCCGTGGCCGACAAGTACGGCAATGTGAAGATCCACGGCACCGCCCGCAACTTCAACACCGTCATGGCCGCCGCCGCCGACACCGTCATCTGCCAGGCCGATGAGGTGGTCGACATGATCGACCCGGACGAGGTTTTGATCCAGGGCGTCCTGGTGGACTACATTGTGGGAGGGAAGAACTAATGGAAAAGGGTATGATTAAAGGCTTTATCGCCAAGCGGGCCGCCAAGGAGTTCAAGGACGGCGATTTCGTCAACCTGGGCATCGGCCTGCCCACCATGATCCCCTCCTACCTGCCCGACGATGTGCACGTTGTCCTGGAGGCCGAGCTGGGCATGGCCGGCGCGGGCGGCAAGCCCGAGGTCAATGACTTCAACGTGTGCGACGCGGGCGGCTCCTCCTCCTCCGTGGCGGTGGGCGGCGCGTTCATCGACTCCGCCACCTCCTTCGGCCTGATCCGGGGCGGCCACGTGAACGCCACCGTGCTGGGCGCCCTCCAGGTGGACGAGAAGGGCAATCTGGCCAACTGGATCATCCCCGGCAAGATGGTGCCCGGCATGGGCGGCGCCATGGACCTGTGCGCCGGCGCCAAGAAGGTCATCGTCACCATGGAGCACACCCAGAAGGGCGCGCCCAAGATCCTGAAGGAGTGCACCCTGCCCCTGACCACCCAGACCTGCGTTACCAAGATCATCACCGAGATGTGCGTCATCGACGTGACCGACGAGGGCCTGGAGCTGGTGGAGATCAACCCCGAGTTCACCGTGGAGCAGGTGCAGGCCGCCACCGAGGCCACCCTCATCGTGAAGGGCGAGCCCAAGAGCATGGTGGAGTGAGACACCGCAAACGTAACACCGCATGAAAAACCGCCCCTGCCGCTGGCAGGGGCGGTTTTCCGCGCCTCACTTCGGTATATGTATCGTCAGCGTGATCTCGCTGTCCGTCTCCTCCCGGCCGCATTTGGCGTCCACCCCGGCGGACTTCATCACCGCCAGCCCCCGGTTCACCGTGTTCAGGAACAGCCGCACGTCCCGGATCTTATACACCGGCGCCGCCCGCCGGGGCACCCGCCGCCCGCCGCACAAGCGGTCAATGTACTCCTCCGTTTTCGCCACGTTGAGCTGGTGCTTCAAAATGTACTCCACCGCCAGCCGCTGCTGGTCCGCCCCCTCCAGCCGGAGGAGGGCCCGGGCGTGGCGCTCGGTGAGATGATGGGCCCGGAGTGTGTCAATCACGTCCTCCGGCAGCTTGAGCAGCCGCAGCTTGTTGGCCACCGCCGACTGGCTCTTGCCCACCCGGCGGGCGGCCTCCTCCTGGGTGAGCCTCCCCCGCTCCATGAGCTGGCGCAGGGCGGCGGCTTCCTCCCACACGTCCAGGTCCTTGCGCTGGAGGTTTTCCACCAGGGCCAGCAGGGCGGAGGCCTCCCCGTCCGCCTCCACCGGCAGGCAGGGCACCGCCGCCAGCCCCGCCAGCTTGGCCGCCCGGAGGCGGCGCTCCCCCGCCACCAGCTCCCACCCCGTCTGGGTGCGCCGGACGGACAGGGGCTGGATCACCCCCACCTGGGCGATGGACTGGGCCAGCTCCGCCAGCTCGTCAGGCCGGAACTCCTGCCGGGGCTGGGCCGGGTTGGGCCGGATGGCCCCCACCGGCAGGTCCAGCACCTGCCGCTTGGACATCTTTGGAAAGAGGGACATAAAAACCGCCTCCCTGCTTTTGTAAAATGGGTTTATCCCCATTATACGCGGGCAGGGAGGCGGATTCCATCGAAGGAGGGCGTCAGCCCACCCCGCCGCTCTCCACGGGGCCGGGGGTGGTCTGGGGCTTCCGGGACGAGATCATCGCGTCCTGGTAGGCGGCGTATTTGCTGTAGAACTCCGCCACGTCCAGCCCCTCCATGGCGGGGGCCCAGGCGGTCCTGATCCCGTCCGCCAGGGGGTCCAGCTCCTGGTCCAGCAGGTAGTCCCGGCACTCATCGGCGTAGCTCTGGAGGTCGGCCACCTCCCCCCGGAGGATGATGTGGTAGCCGTAGCTGGACTCCACAATGCCGGAGATCTCCCCCGGCTTCAGGGCCAGGGCCGCCTGCTCAAAGGGGGCCACCATCTTGCCCACGGTGGTGGTGTAGCCGTCGGGGTTGGCCTCCAGGCCGCTGTCCTCGCTGTACTGCTTCATCAGCTCGTCGAACTTGGCGGGGAGATCCGCCGCCCCCTGGAGCTGGGCCAGCAGGTCCTCCGCCAGCTTCTTCTGCTCCGCCACCTTCTCGGCGGGGAGGGCGGGGTAGGCGTAGCTGCCGTCCTCCTGCTGGGTGGGCTGGGCGCTCATGTCCACGGTGAGCAGGAGGATGTGCTTGGCCTGGTAGGCGTAGTTGTTCAGCATCTCGTCGGTGGCGG
>CASTQR010000195.1 GCA_949451265.1 uncultured Eubacteriales bacterium
AACATCAATATGATCTCCACCAGCGAGATCAAGGTGTCGGTGCTGGTGCACATCAGCGACGCGGACCGGGCGGTGCAGGTGATTCACGACCGGTTTTACGATGAATTTAACGGCGCACAGTAAACAGCTGGGAGCCGGACCCTTGGGTCCGGCTCCTTTTTGTCTATTCTGCCCTGTAAAAAGGAGTTGACTTTAGTATGAAACCGTACTATACTAAGCGAGTACGATTTCATACCAAAGGAGGCTTTTCCCATGCCCCATGGCTCCAAGGCTCTGCGCCGCTTCAATCACCTGCTCAGCGAGACCACGGAGGCGTACCATGACGCCTCGGTCCGGCTGGGCCTGTCCTACAGCATGATGCAGATCCTCTATACCGTCTATGACTACGGCGACGGCCGCCGCTGTCCTCTCCGGGAGGTGTGCGTCCAGACCGGGATCAGCAAGCAGACCATCAACTCCGCCCTGCGGAGGCTGGAGGGGGAGGGGATCGCCCGCCTGGAGCAGACCGGGGGCAAGCGGAAGGACGTGTGCCTGACGGAGGCGGGGCTGGCCCTGGCCCGGCGCACGGTGGCCCGGATCATGGCGGTGGAGGACGGGGTGTACGCCTCCTGGCGGCCGGAGGATGTTGAGACGTACCTGACCCTTACCGAGCGGTATCTCACCGCCTTCCGGGCGGGGATTCAAAACCTTGAACCAGAACAGGAGCATCAAGAGGAACCATGATACAGCTTTCCGATCACTTTGACTGCAAGCGCCTGCTGCGCTTCACCTTTCCGTCCATCATCATGATGGTGTTTACCTCCATCTACGGGGTGGTGGACGGGTTTTTTGTGTCCAATTTCGCGGGCAAAACTCCCTTCGCCGCGGTGAACTTCATCTTCCCGGTGCTGATGATCCTGGGCTGCCCCGGCTTCATGCTGGGCACCGGGGGCAGCGCCCTCATCGCCAAAACCATGGGGGAGGGGAACCGGAAGAAGGCCAACGAGATCTTCTCCCTGCTGATCTACGTGGGGGCGGCGGCCGGCATGGTGCTGGGAGCGGCGGGGATCGCCCTGCTGCCGTCCATCGCCGCCCTGCTGGGGGCGGAGGGCCAGATGCTGGCGGACTGCGTGATCTACGGCCAGATCATCCTGCTGGCGGGGCCCTTCTTCATGCTCCAAATGGAGTTCCAGTGCCTGTTTGCCACGGCGGAAAAGCCCAACCTGGGCCTTGCCGTCACGGTGGCGGCGGGGGTGACCAACATGGTGCTGGACTGGCTGCTGGTGGGGGTGTTCCGCTGGGGGCTGGTGGGCGCGGCGGCGGCTACCGCCCTCAGCCAGGCGGTGGGGGGCGTGATCCCGCTGGTCTACTTTGCCAGGGAGAACTCCAGCCTGCTGCGGCTGGCCCGGTGCCGGTTGGACGGGCCGGTGCTGTGGAAAACCTGCACCAACGGCTCCTCCGAGCTGATGAGCAATATCTCCATGTCGCTGGTGTCCATGCTCTACAACGGCCAGCTCATGGCAAAAGCGGGGGAGGACGGCGTGGCGGCCTACGGGGTGCTGATGTACGTCAGCATGGTGTTCCAGGCCATCTTCATCGGCTACGCCGTGGGCACGGCCCCGGTGGTGGGCTACCACCACGGCGCGGGCAACCGGGGAGAGCTGAAGGGACTGCTGCGGCGCAGCGGCCTGCTGATCGGGGCCTTCTCCGGGGCCATGTGCCTGGCGGGGGAGACCCTGGGACGGCCCCTGTCGGTGATCTTCGTGGGGTACGACCAGGGGCTGCTGGACATGACCGCCCACGCCTTTTCCATCTTCTCCATGTCCTTCCTGTTCTCCGGCTTCGCCATCTTCGGGTCGTCTTTCTTTACCGCGCTGAACGACGGGCTGACCTCCGCCCTGATCTCCTTCCTGCGGACGCTGGTGTTCCAGTGCGCGGCGGTGATTGTGTTCCCCATCCTCTGGGGGCTGGACGGGATCTGGTGGTCCATCGTGGCGGCGGAGGTGATGGCGGTGGCGGTGACGCTGGCCCTGCTGGCGGTCAAGCGGAACAAATACGGGTATGCCTGAAAAACGGGCGGCAGGGGAATCCCTGCCGCCTGTCGCTTAGGTACTTGCTTAGAACTCGGAGAGGGTGATGGTGCGCCCCCCGTCCAGCCGGGACGCCTCCGCCGCCAGGGCCATCACGTGGCTCTCCACCGAGGCGTCCACCCCGGTGAGGCTCTGGGCAGAGCCCTCCTCCATGAGCCGGCAGAAGTCCGCCATCAGGCCGAAGTCACCGCCGCCGTGACCGGAGTAGGCCCCCTCGTCCTCGTGGAGGTCGATGACCTGCTCCGGCTTGCCGAAGGGGCGCAGGTGGAGGACGTTTGCCTCCATGTCGCCCTCGATCTCCCCCTTGGTGCCGGTGATCTTGATGGTGCGGTGGCAGTCCTGGGTGAAGGCGGTCATGGTGAAGGTGGCGTGGATGTGGTTGGCGAATTCCAGGTTCACCGTCTGGTGGTCCACCACGTTGTTGTCGCAGTGGAACACGCACCGGCCGTAGGGCCCCGTGCGCAGGGCGTTCCAGATCTTCTCCTCGTCCGGATCGGCGGCCAGGACGGCGCAGGGCCAGCCCGCCCCCCGGCCCCGTATGCCGGTGCGGGGGTCGGTGATGTAGATCTTCTCCGCATCGTAAGGACAATCCCCCTTACAGGCGCAGCCGTCCAGGCAGCGGAGGGCCGCCCCCTCCGGGGCGTTGTCCGCCGTGAAGTAGTCCAGGGAGCCGAAGCTCTGCACCCGCAGACAGGGCTCCCCCGCCAGCCAGCGGAGGATATCCATATCGTGGCAGCTCTTTTGCAGGATCATGGGGCTGGTCTCGTTGGAATTGCGCCAGTTCCCCCGGACGAAGCTGTGGGCCTGGTGCCAGTAGGCCACGTGCTCGATGGCGTCGATGGTCTCCACCTTGCCGATCTCCCCCCGGGAGATGAGATCCTTCAGGAAGGCGTAGAACCGGGTGTACCGCAGCACGTGGCACACCGCCACCAGCTTTCCCGTCTCGTGGGCCTTCTGCTGGAGGGCGCGGCAGTCCTCCAGGCTGGGGGAGATGGGCTTTTCCAGCAGGATGTGGTAGCCCTTGTCCAGGGCGGCCAGGGCGGCGTGGACGTGCTGGCGATCCTGGGTGGACACGATCATCACGTCGGCCAGGCGGGGCTGGGCCAGCAGGGCGTCGTCGGAGGGGAAGCAGAACTCCTCGGGCACACCGAACCGCTCCCGCAGCAGGGCCAGCCGATCCGGGCGGGTGTCCGCCCCGGCGACGACCTTCATCTGGTCGGGGCGGCTGTGCTGGTAGGGGGCGTAGGCCTCCAGGCCCCGGGCCCCGCAGCCGCAGATGGCGAAGGTAA
>CASTQR010000196.1 GCA_949451265.1 uncultured Eubacteriales bacterium
TCCACGTCGGGGTTGAAGTGGGCGGCGGCGCGGTAGTGGGCCACCGTCTCCACCAGCCCCAGATCGCAGGAGAAGGCGTTTTTGATCAGATCCTCGCCATAGCCGGTGACGGCGGAGCCCTTGATCTTGACGCGATCCCCGCACAGCCGGTAGATCTCCCGGAGCTGTTCCAGGGCGATGGCCACCGGATTGCCCAGGTTAGAGTGGTAGTAGGTGTAAAGCAGCCCCCCGTCCGGCGCGATCAGCACGATCTTGGTGGTGGTGGAGCCCGCGTCAATGCCTAAGTAGGCATCCCCCTCATACGTCCCGATATCCAGCTGGGGCGGCGTGGAGGCGTTGTGGCGGGCGGTAAAGGCGTCGTAGTCCGCCTGGGACTCAAACAGGGGCGGCATGGTGTCCACCACGGAGGTGGCGTCCCGGCTCTCCTGGAGCTTCCGCAGCAGCTCGTCGAAGGGCGCGGCCTCGTAGTCGGAGGAACACAGCGCGGCCCCCATGGCGGCGAAGCAGTCCCCGTCCTCCGGGAAAACGGCGTGCTGTTCGTCCAATTGCAGGGTGTCCACAAACCGCTCCCGCAGGCCCATGAGGAAGTGGAGGGGCCCGCCCAGGAACACGATCTTCCCCTTCAGCTCCCGGCCCTGGGTGAGGCCCGCCACTGTCTGATCCACCACGGCCTGGAAGATGGAGGCGGCCACGTCCTCCTTCCGCCCGCCCTGGTTGAGGATGGGCTGGATGTCGCTCTTGGCGAACACGCCGCACCGGGAGGCGATGGGGTAGATCTTCTCGTGCCTGAGGGAGAGCGCGTCCAGCTCGTTCACCGTGACGTTCATCAGGGTGGCCATCTGGTCGATGAAGGCCCCGGTGCCCCCGGCGCAGGAGCCGTTCATCCGCTCCTCTAAGGCCCCGCCGAAGAAGATGATCTTGGCGTCCTCGCCGCCCAGCTCGATGACGGCATCGGTGTCCGGTATGTAAGTGTTCACCGCGGCGGCGGTGGCGTAGACCTCCTGCACAAAATCCAGCCCCGCGGCCTTGGCCACGCCTAAACCCGCCGACCCGGTGATCACCAGGCGCACGTCCTTCCCCTTCAGCATATCCTCAATGGAGCCCAGGGTCTCACACGCCCGCTCCCGGGCCTTGGAATAGTGCCGCTCGTAGGAGCGGAACAGCAGCTTGTTCTCCTTGTCCAGCACCACCACCTTCACCGTGGTGGAGCCGATGTCGATGCCAACCCGCAAAATCATGCTTGCAGCCTCCTGTGCCAAGAAAAAACGGCAGTCTAATGTTCAGTCAGGTATTATATCGAACTGGTGGGGATTTTTCAATAGCAGATTTATGAACGCCTGCCGCTATTCGACAAAAAACAGCCCGCCGCAGGGCCGCGGCGGGCCATTTTGTCATTTGTTGGGTACGAACGGATCCGCCCCGCATTTTTCCGGGAAATACACCCGGTACCAGATCAGGAAGGACAGCACCGTATACAGCTTCCGGTGGGTTTTTTCCCGCCCGGAGTAGTGCCGGTCCAGGAGCTCCAGCAGATACTTCTGGTCGAAGAACTCCGCCGTGTAGTCCTGGCCGATGATATCCTTGGCCCAGTTGTAATACTTCTCCTCCCGGAGCCACGCGATGAAGGGCACGGGGAAGCCCTTCTTGTCCCGGTGGATCCAGTCGTCGGGGAGCAGGGGCACCGCCGCCGCCCGCAGGGGCCACTTGGTCATGGTCTTGCCCCGCATCTTCTGGGAGCTGGGCACCCGCCGGGCCACCTCCCAGACCTCCTTATCCAGGTACGGCACCCGCAGCTCCAGGGAGTGGGCCATGGTCATGCGGTCGGCCTTGCGGAGGATGTCCAGTGGCTGCCACAGGTGGAGGTCCAGATACTGCATCTTGGTCAGGTCGTCCGCCCCCATAATGGCCTCGAAATAAGGTTCGGTCACGTCATGCCAGGTCAGAGCCGTGCGGTAGGCGGGGGTGAGCGCCCGCTCCGCCTCCTCATTGCCGAAGATGAACGCCTGGCCCACGAAATACTCGTCCACCCCCTTGGCGGCCTTGGTGAGGAACCCCTGCCCGTGGAATTTGGGCAGGCCGGACACGCACCTCGCCACCGTCCTGCGGACGGGCAGGGGCAGCTTGCGGTAGGCCCGGAAGGGCTTGGTGGTGTGGTAGGTGATATAGCCGCCGAACAGCTCGTCCGCCCCCTCGCCGGACAGCACCACCTTCACGTCCTTCGCCGCCAGCTGGGACAGAAAGTACAGCGGCACCGTGGACAGGTTGGCGTTGGGCTCATCGGCGTAGTACTGGACGGCGGGCAAAGCGTCAAAGAACTCCTCCGACGTGATGGTCTTGGAGATGTTCCGCAGGCCCAGCTCCTCACAGAGGGCCTTGGCCTCCCCCGTCTCGTCGAAGTCCTTGTTGGCGAAGCCTACGGAGTAGGTCTTGTCCGGACGGGACAGGGCGGCAATCACGCTGGAGTCGATGCCGCCGGACAGGAAGGAGCCAACTTCCACGTCGCTGATCTCGTGGGCCTTGACGGACTCCGCCACCACCTCCCGGATCTGGGCCGCCCGCTGCTCCAGGGGCATGTTTTCCGGCGCAAAGGAGAAGGAGTGGTAGGAGGCGAACTCGGTGCGCCCCTCCCGGTGGAAGAAGTAGTGGCCGGGGAGCAGGCGGTACACGCCCTTGAAAAAGGACTCGTTCATGGCGGAGTACTGGAAGGTGAGGTAGAGCTTTAGGGCGTTGGGGTTCAGCTCCTTTTTGAACTCCGGGTGGGGCAGGAAGCTCTTGCACTCCGAGCCGAAGAAGAACAGCTCCCCCATCTGGGCGTAGTAGAAGGGCTTGATACCGAAGGGGTCCCGGGCCCCGAACAGCTCCCGCCGCTCCTTGTCCCAGATCACAAAGGCGAACATCCCCCGCAGCTTTTTCAGCACCTCGGGGCCCCACTCCATGTAGCCGTGGAGCACCACCTCGGTGTCGCAGTCAGTGGCGAAGCTGTGGCCCTTCTCCACCAGCTCCCCCCGCAGCTCCCGGAAGTTATAGGTCTCCCCATTGTAGGCGATGACAAACCGCCCGTCCGGGCTGACAATGGGCTGCTGCCCCTTCTCCAGGTCCAGGATGGACAGGCGGCGGTGGGCGATGCCGCAGGTCTCGTCCACATAGTGGCCCTCGCCATCGGGCCCCCGGTGGCGGATGGCGTCCCCCATGGCCCGCAGGGCCGTCCTGTCCGGGGGGGCGGAGCGGGACACGAAGCCGGTAAAACCGCACATAGGAAAATCCTCCCATTCGTCGGATACATTTCATAGCGTACCCTTTAGCATAAGGCCTGCCGGGGTAAATGTCAACCATTCTCGCCGAAAAATATGGACAGG
>CASTQR010000197.1 GCA_949451265.1 uncultured Eubacteriales bacterium
TCGATGCCCTCGTAGCCGCCGTCGTCCTTCTTCATCTCATAGGGAGGGAACGCGGCGTTGGTGGACATATGTAACTTGCCCTCCTCCACAGTGGTGAAGGACGCGGGGGCGTTGGTGGGCTCCTCGGTGGGGTCGGCGGCGGGCTCGGACGGGGTCTGGGTCTCGGCGGGCTTGGTCTCAGGGGGCTGGGTGGGATCGCCCCCGGCGCTGGAACAGGCGCACAGGGCAAAGGCCATGGACAGGGCCAGCAAGAGGGCCGTCAGCTTTTTCATCGTTTTCATTTCATTCATCTCCATTGAATAGAATGCGGGACAACCCGCCCGGTCAGGGGGTTGTTGAGGGAAAGTATACCGCCTATGCAGAAAAAATGCAAGAGTAATTTTGGCTTACTCCTGCATTTCATGGGGATTGTGGAATTTATGATGAATAAAACTGTATTTTTATGCAATATGCCACAAGGACACTGCATGGATATTCAGTCGAAGGCCAGCCCCAGCCAGCCCTCCGGAGCCGCCGTCCACCGGGCGGGGGCTCTCCCGGACAGCCAACGCACCGCCCCGAAGGGGGTGCCGTCCTCAGCGCCTGCCGGGATCCGGGCCCGGATGGGCCCCCCGCACAGGGCGGCGCAGGCCGCAGCGCCCTCCCCCTCGTCCTCGGGGGCGCACAGCAGCTCCTTTACCACCGGTCCAACCGGCCAGTTCTCCACGGCGGCGCAGCCTGGGCCGTGGGCCAGCATCAGGCGGTACAGCCCGCTGCCGGGATAGGGACACAGGGTTTTCTGGAACGCCAGCTGATCCGGGGTGTAGGCGGTGTGGGCCCAGCCCGTCAGCAGCCCCTCCCGCAGGGCGGCGTATTCCGCCGGGGAAAGCACCTCCAATGGGGCGGGGGTGGGCTCCGCCGTGATTTCCCGCAGATAGTACCCCGGCTGGAAGCCGTTCCGGGCAAAAAACCGGAACAGCCCCGGCCGGGCTGGCACAGTGATCAGGCAGTCCAGTCCCTGGTCGCGGGCCAGCCCCGCCGCCGCCTTCAGCAGGATGGACGCCCACCCCTGCCTCCGGCAGGACGGGTCGGTGGCCAGGGCGTAGACGTACCCCGCCCGCCCCGTCCAGCCCTCCCCCAAGCGCAGGGAAAGCTCCGGCAGGGCCAGCATGGCCCGCAGCAGCCCGTCCTCGGTGAGTACCAGGGGGCCGTCCGGGGCGCACAGGCGGTAAAACGCCTCCTGGAAGTCCGGCTCGTCCCCGAAGGCGTTCCCCCACAGGGCCTCCGCATCGGAGATCTCCCAGCCCTGGGCGTGGTGGATCTGGATCATGCCCCCACCTCCCGGGCGGTGTATTTTGTCAGCAGAATGTCGGGGTAGTAGGACAGCTTGGCCTTCCGCAGGCCCTCGATCCCCAGATCGTCCTCCCGGTTGAGCCACTTCACTCCGGGGTGCCGCTCCCGGACGAACCGGGCCATCTCCCGGTTGATGGCGGGGTAGGCCCCTTGGATGTCCCCGAAGGACTTCTCGAAGTTCACGCCGAACACCCCCGGCGTGATCAGGCCCCCAAGCGAGAACGCCACCGGCGAGCCGTCCGCCCGGATGAGCGCCCCCTCCAGCCCCAGCTTGTCCTTATGGTACAGGGCCTCGATGAGGGCGATGGTCTCCTCGGAGACGGAGTCGGCGTCCTCCCCCGCCTCCTCCTGGCGGAGGGCGGCCCACTGGCGCTCCAGCTCCACGCACTCGGGGACGTTGGCGGGGGTGATCTCCTCTAAAAGCCAGTCCGGGAACTGGTCGTCGAAGCGGCGGATGTGGTTGCGCTTGGCGTGGAGCTTCTTCCCCGGCAGGTCGGCCAGCCGGTTGATGTCGTAGAGGTAGTCGAAGCCGTCCCGGTCCTCCTCGAAGGCGAAGCGGCCCGGACAGGCTTCCTCCAAAGCAGCCCGCTGCTCCTCCGTCACGCACACCAGGGTGAGGGGCACGCCGTTCCCCACGGCGTCCTGGGCCAGGGCGTCCACCGCCGCTGACAGGGGGCCGCTCCCCGCCGGGTACAGATAGCACAGCCCCAGCTTTCCCTGGATCCGCACCAGCAGGCGGTCATGAAACCGGGCGATCCGCTGGGGCCACGCGCGGCTCCACAGGTAGACGCTGGCGAAGCTGTACTCGCAGGCGGGGCTGGGGTCGGCGTCCAGCAGGGGCTGGGCCCATTGGCGGTCCTCAAACTGGGGGCTTTCAAAGGTGAGCATATTATCCATTCCTTTTCTTGGTGTCTGGGTATCATATCACAGGGATAGGAAAAGCGCAATGGGAAACCTGCTCAATTCCTTCCGCCCGCAATACCATAGCTCTCTAACATAGCGTCCGAAGCCTCCTGGGAAAGATCATACTGGTGCCGCTCACAGGGAAAGCCCCGCTCCAACGCGACCGTGATGAACTCCGGCCGCTGTTCCACACCCAGCAGGATAAGGATCAGCTTGTTTTCCTCCCAGATGATACGCACATTGTTCTCTGGGGTAATGGATCTGTCATCGTTGTCTATCTGCGCGTAAATCGTCCTTCTCTCCAGAGAGTACGCCTTTTGGATGGTAATCGTCAAATATTCCGGCGCGTTCAGCAGCTCCCACCCGCTCCGGGCCTGAATCCGGACATGATAGGCTCCATCCGGCGAAGCGGCTTCCAGAAAGGCGGGGCGCCGGACAAGCATCGCGATCAGAAGGATTGCGCCGGCAACCGCGGCACACAGCAGTACCTTTCGCTTCATAAAATCACCCCGTTTTCAAGGACAAACACGCCGCCGGGGGTTCCCGGCGGCGCGTTTCACCTATTTCGCGTATTCTATCGCCTTCGTCTCCCGGATCAGGTTCACCTTGATCTGCCCCGGATACTCCAGCTCGTCCTCGATCTTCTTGGCGATCTCCCGGGCCAGCAGCACCATCTTGTCCTCGGGAATGGCCTCCGGGTTCACCATGATGCGCACCTCCCGGCCCGCCTGGATGGCGTAGGCCTTGTCCACCCCGGGGAAGGAGGAGGTCAGCTCCTCCAGCTTCTCCAGCCGCTTGATGTAGTATTCCACATTCTCCTTGCGGGCGCCGGGACGGGCGGCGGAAATGGCGTCGGCGGCCTGCACCAGACAGGCCACGATGGTCCGGGCCTCCACGTCGCCGTGGTGGGCCTCGATGGCGTGGATCACGTTCTCGCTCTCCCGGTACTTCCGGGCCAGCTCCACGCCGATCTGCACGTGGGAGCCCTCCACCTCGTGGTCGATGGACTTGCCCAGGTCGTGGAGCAGCCCCGCCCGCTTGGCCTCGGCCACGTTGACGCCGATCTCGGCGGCCAGCAGCCCCGCCAGCTGGGACACCTCGATGGAGTGGTTCA
>CASTQR010000198.1 GCA_949451265.1 uncultured Eubacteriales bacterium
CCCTTCATGCCGTCCCCGATGTCATAGCTTGCCAGCACCACGCTGGTGTCCTTCAGCTCATCGGCCACGTTTTCCGGGCCGATCAGAATCTTGGTGTCGTCCCCCTCCAGGGCGGGCAGGGCCAGCGCCTGGGCCAGGGATTTGTCCTCCGTCAGATAGCTCATCAGCTTCTGGGCCTTGCCCACGTCCTGGTACTCCGGGTGGTCCAGAATGTGGCTGGCCCCGGCGGTGTAGACGGGGCTGTTCTCCAGCGCGTCCAGCACCTCCATGGCGAAGGACACCACCAGCGAGATCAGCCCGTAGGAGCTGCCCGCCGCGTGCTCCGCCACCCGCATGAGCTCCGGGGTAAGCTGATCCAGCGTCTTGCCCACAAACGCCGTGTTGAGCAGCGTGGTCAGCAACTGGAGCTGGGGCTCGGACAGATCCGCCGGAAGCCGGAACAGCTTGTTCTTCACCACGCTGGAGTCCGTCATCACCACAGCGATAAAGGACGCGCTGTCCACTAAAATCAGATCGAACCGCTTGATGGTCAGCCGCCGGGAGCCCTCCGCCAAAGCGAAGGCCGGGTAGTTGGTGAGCTGGGACACCATGCGCCCCGCCTGCCCGATGACCTTGTCCAGCTCCTGCATCTTCAGGTGCAGGGCCTCGTTGATCTGCTTGGTCTCCTCCAGGCTGAGCCGCTGCTCCTCCATCAGCTCGTTCACGTAAAGCCGGTAGCCCTTGGGGGAGGGAATCCGTCCCGCGGAGGTGTGGGGCTGTTCCAGGTAGCCCTCCTCCGTCAGGTCGGCCAGGTCGTTGCGGATGGTGGCGGAGGAAACCTTCAGCCCCGCCAGCTCCGCCAGCGCCTTGGAGCCCACCGGCTCCGCGGTCTGGATGTAGCTTTCCACCACGGCCCGCAGGATTTTCTTCTTGCGCTCGGTCAGCTCCACTGGCCCGCCCCCTTTCAAGGGTTTAGCACTCGCTTCCCCTGAGTGCTAAAGATACTCTACCACCAGCCCCCCAAATTGTCAATAGGCCAGTTGTAAATTAAGTGTGAATGGTTTCCCCCGCTAAAAAACTCCCCGGAACTCGCACACCGCCCCCGGGATTGCTTGCGCCCTGCGCCGCAAAAAGGGGCTTCCCTTTCCCCCGCAAACGTAGTATGATATAAAAATGTATCGCCTTACTGGAGGTTTCCCCATGATCAAACTGTTATCCCTCACCGCCACACCCTCCCCCGGCCCGGACCCCCTCACCTGGGAGAAGGTGCGCCAGGGCGTGGCCTGGTTCTTTTCCAGCCTGTCCCCCGCCTTTGTATGGGCCCTGTTCGGGCTGCTGATTGTGATCGCCTTTTTCGCCTACTACTGGTGGTGCCTGCGCCCCCGCCCCCACAGCCTGGAGTGGATCGCCATGTCGGAGGAGCGCTCCAAGCCCCATCGCCTGACCCTCACCCTGCCCCATCACCCCATGGAGCGCCGGGACATCCTCCCCCTCCTGCTGCTGACGGCCATTTACGCCCTCACCGCCTTTTTCCGCCTGGGGGATTTCAACGCCCCCCAGAGCGTGGTGAAGTTCCAGCAGGGGGACAGCTACGAGTTCTCCTACGATGAACCCGTCACCATAGACACCCTCTCCTACTACACCTCCCTGGGCACCGGCTACTACACCCTGGAGTGGGAGGAAAACGGCCTCTGGTACTCCCTCCGCCCGGAGCAGCCCTACAACTCCCTTTTTAAATGGAAGGTGCTGGACCTGAACACCCAGGTGGATCAGAACGGCCTGGAAAAGACCAAGGACAACAAAAACCAGGACGCGCCCCCCCTGGGCCCCATCACCGCCTCCCGCTTCCGCCTCACCGCCGCCAGCGCCCCCCGTGACGAGGGCCTGTGGCTGTCCGAGCTGGCCCTGTGGAGCGGCGGGAAGGCCGCCCCCGCGCCGGATCACGTGGACGACGGTGCGGAGCCCCTCTTCGACGAATACCGTCTGTGGGAGTTCCAGTACACCTATATGAACTCCACCTACTTCGACGAGATCTACCACCCCCGCACCGCCTACGAGCACCTGAACAACGTCTACCCCTACGAGGTGTCCCACCCGCCCCTGGGCAAGCTGATCATCTCCCTCGGGATCATGCTGTTCGGCATGGTGCCCTTCGGCTGGCGCTTCATGGGCACCCTGTTCGGCGTCCTCATGGTGCCCATACTCTACGTGTTCCTGAAAAACCTGTTCGGCAAAACCTCCGTGGCCCTGTGCGGCACCACCCTGTTCACCTTCGACTTCATGCACCTGGTGCAGACCCGCATCGCCACCATCGACACCTACGGCGTGTTCTTCATCCTGGTGTCCTACTACTTCCTGTACCGCTGGCTCGCCGTCCCCGCCGGCAAGAAGCTGCGGCACTACGTCCTGCCTCTGTTCCTCAGCGGCCTGTTCTGGGGCATCGGCTGCGCCTCCAAGTGGACGGTGGTGTACGCCGGACTGGGCCTGGCCGTCCTCTGGCTGCTGGGCATGATCTTCAAAGCCGGCGACTGGCACGAGGCGGAGCTTGCCGCCCAAAACCAGCCCGTCCCCCCGGAGATCCGCCAGGAGGTGGCGGACGCCCTGTTCAACGAGGAGCGCCCCGCCTGGACGCCTCCCCGCCTTCCCTCCTTCACCGTCCATGTCTGGGGCACCATCGGCCTGTCCGTGCTGTTCTTCGTGGTGATCCCCCTGGCTGTCTACACCCTGTCCTACTTCCCCTACGCCCTGGCGAAGGGGAACACCAACGGCTTCCTGGGCATGGCGGGCCAGTCCGCCTCCTGGCTGTGGAACTCCCTGCCCACCCACCTGGAGGCCCTGCCCAACGAACTGCTCCGGGTTACCGAGCGCCTGGCCCTGGACGGCAAAACCCCCGGCCTGGCCGACAAAATCGGGGCCTTCTTCCAGGCCATCTCCGACAAGAGCGACAACCCGGTGGACCTGATGCTGCGCAACCAGTACTTCATGCTCACCTACCACCAGGGCGTCCACTCCCCCCACCACTACCAGTCCAACTGGTACCAGTGGATTCTGGACGCCCGCCCCATCCTCTACTACCAGGACTTCAGCGTCCAGGGTATGCGGGGCATCTTCGCCTCCTTCAACAACCCCCTGGTGTCCTGGGCGGGCCTGCTGGCCTTCTTCGGGGTGTCCATCCAGCTGATCCGCCGCAAATGCGGCAAAGCCCTGTTCCTGGTGATCGCCATTCTGTCCCAGCTTCTGCCCTGGATGGCCATCGGCCGGACGCTGTTCGCCTACCACTACTTCCCCACGGTGCTGTTCCTGTGCTTCGCCGTCGCCTACCTCATGGACGATATGCTCACCCGGAAGCGGGAGGGGGCCCGCTTGGC
>CASTQR010000199.1 GCA_949451265.1 uncultured Eubacteriales bacterium
ACACCCGCCCCGTCTTGCCCCGCACCAGCTCCGCCACGTCCGGGTTCTTCTTCTGAGGCATGATGGAGGAGCCGGTGGAATAGGCGTCGTCCAGCTCCACGAACTTGAACTCCCAGGAGCACCAGAGGATCACCTCCTCGGAGAACCGGGACAGGTGCATCATCAAAATGGACAGGGCGGACAGCAGCTCGATGGCGTAGTCCCGGTCGCCCACCGTGTCCAGGGAGTTGTCGGTGGGCTTGGGGAAGCCCAGGGCGGCGGCGGTCTCGAAGCGGTCCACCGGGTAGGTGGAGGTGGCCAGCGCCCCGCAGCCCAGGGGGCACTCGTCCAGCCGTTCCCGGCAGTCCTCCAAGCGGGTCACATCCCGGCGGAGCATATTGGCGTAGGCCATCATATAGTGGCCGAAGGTGACGGGCTGGGCCCGCTGGAGGTGGGTATACCCCGGCATGACGGCGGAGATGTTGGCCCTGGCCTTCTTCACCAGCACCTTCTCCAGCTCCAGCACCAGGGCGATCACCTGGAGGATCTCCTCCTTCACGTACAGGCGGAAGTCGGTGGCCACCTGGTCGTTCCGGGAGCGGGCGGTGTGCAGCCGCTTGCCCGTCTTGCCGATCCGCTGGGTGAGGAGGGCCTCGATGTTCATGTGGATGTCCTCGTTGTCCATGGAGAACTCCACCTGATCCGCCTCCACGTCCGCCAGGATGGCCTTCAGCCCCTCCACGATCTTCTCCGACTCCTCCGGCTCGATGATCCCGGTCTTGCCCAGCATGGCGGCATGGGCGATGGAGCCCCGGATGTCCTGCGCGTACAGCCGCGCGTCGAAGCCGATGGAGGAATTGAGCTTGTTGACCAGGGTGTCGGTCTCCTTCTGGAACCGGCCCGCCCAGAGTTTCATAGGTGATCGCTCCTTCTCTCTATTCAGGTATGGAAAGGGCGGACGCTCTTGCGTCCGGCCCTTCCAAAGGGGCGATCCCAATGGGGAACCGCGCCCATGTACTCAGTTGTCCGCCTGGAAGCTGTCCCGGAACACGTTCTGCACCAGCCCGCTTTTCTGGCACACGATGAGGGCCACGTACCGCCCCTCCCGGACGATGACGGCCCCCTCGGTGAGGGGCACCTGGGACGGGTCGTACTCCTGGAAGGTGCCCTGCCGCTGCTCCACGTGCTTGTGGAGGGCGTCCATCAGGGCGGCGGCGTTCCCCGCGTCCTTCAGCTTCACCACGGCGAGCTCCTCCGCGGTGCCCGCGTCCGCCGCGGCGTAGTAGTATTCGTCCACCAGCTTGTACTTCTCCAGGTCCGCCAGATAGGTGAAGTCCGCCGCGCCCTCATCCCCGGAGCCGGAGGCAGTAGCCATCTTGGGCAGGGTGGGGTCGGCGTCCAGCATGGCCTGGGCCAAGGCCGACACGTCCACGTCCTTGCCGGGGTCTGACGGCTCCTTGGGGCCGCAGCCCCAGGCACAGGCCAGCAGCAGAACTGCCAGAGCAAAGCACGCAATCCGCCTCACACTGTTTTTCATGCCGCGCCCTCCCTCAGTCAATGATGACAGAGCCGCCCTTGCCGTCCGGGTCGGTAATGGGAACATCGCCGCCTTCGAACTCGGGGTCGTCGAAATTGTGATCCCCGCCGCCCAGTTCCTCCGGATCCATCTCAAACGCCTTGGCGATGGCCTCAATGATGGCCTTGGCCTCCGGGGAGGTGCTGTCAAAGTCGGGCTCCGGGTCGTCCTCGCCGTACCGCTCCACCAGCAGGCCCAGGATGTCCTCCCCGCCCTCGCCGGGATACCACATGGCCCGGAAGTAGACGTCCTCATACGTGGCGTTGAGGGCGTTCTCCAGCACGCTGACCAGGAAGTTGGCGGCGGGCTGCTCCTCCTCGGTGAGGGGCTTCTGGAAGCGGTAGAACGCCGAGCTGTCCCCCTTGTCCAGGGCCTCCTTGAACTTGGCGGGCACGTCCCCCAGGCCGCCCAGTTCCACGCTGTTCTTCACGGCGGGGGAGTATTTCACGCTGTCCGCCACCGGCAGGGCGGAGCCGTCCCAGTTGTGGCCCATGGTGCAGATCTCGTCGGTCATGTTGAAGTTGGCGAAGGGGACGCCGTGGGCGTCGCTGTACACGTCCACGTGATACCACTGGCCCTTCTCCAGCTCCACCAGATCCCAGGAGTGGTAGTCGTTGTGGACGATGTGGCAGTCCATACCCAGCATATTCATGAACAGCCGGAAGGTGGTGGCGTACCCCACGCACACCGCGTTCTTGCTGGACAGCACGTCATGGGGGGTGAAGGGACTGCCGCCGCTGCCGGGGCGGCTGATCACGCCGTCGGAGCCGTTGATGCCGATGTTGGCCACCATCCACTGGTAGACGGCCAGCTCCTTCTCGTAGTTGTCCATGCTGTCCTCGATCACCTCGTCCAGCACGTCCTGGGCCATCTTTAAAGTGTCCTTGTCCTGGGCGTTCAGGGCGCTGTCGTCGCCGCTCTTGTAGGCGTCGGAGATGTGGGTAGTGGAGCGGATCTCGTACTCCCCGGCCACCTTGTAGCCGTCCTCCTGGTACGTGTTCTCCTGTTCCTCCTCCTTGGCCCAGCGGTCCTTCTGCTGGGTAATGAAGCCGCTGACCTCGGCGGCGTATTTCTGCTGGGCCTGGGCCTGGTACGCGTTCAGCCCCAGGCTGCCCACCAGGCACAGGGCCACCACACCCGCCCCCACGCCCTTGGCAATTCTGATCCCCTTGCCGGGGGCCTTATGCTCCATCGTCTCGGTACTCATAGTGTTCCTCCTTGAAATGGTACTGTGAGGAATCCGGCTGATTCCCCCGCCCTCCCCTGCGGGAAGGCTGGAACCAGTATACTACAAGCCGGGGGCGATTTGTATTAAAATGTGCTTAAGATGCGGTAACACGTTGGTAACAGGGCGGTTACGAACCCGCAACCATTGTGTCGGAACTGTAAACAGCGGCGGGGATTACAGCCCGCCCCGCTCCCGGAGGGCCTGGACCTTGTCCGGCAGGCCCCAGAGGTTGATGAACCCGGTGGCGTCGGTCTGGTCGTAGTCGCTCTCCTCGAAGGTCACCAGGTTCTCGGAGTACAGGGTCTCCGGGGAGGTGACGGAGGAGGTGATGATGTTCCCCTTGTACAGCTTGAGCTTCACCGAGCCGGTGACGTGCTTCTGGGTGTCCACGGCGAAGGCCTGGAGGGCCTCCCGCAGGGGGGTGAACCACTTGCCGTTGTAGAGCAGGTCGGCGAAGTCCACGGCCAGCTTGGTCTTCATGTGCTTGGTGTCCTTGTCGAGGGTGATCATCTCCAGCACCTCGTGGGCCCGGTAGAGGATGGTGCCGCCGGGGG
>CASTQR010000200.1 GCA_949451265.1 uncultured Eubacteriales bacterium
ATCGTCATCACCCACAACACCGCCCTCACCCCCATGGCGGACCGGGTGATCCACATCAAGAACGGCCGGGTGGCGGCCATGGAGCTGAACGACAGCCCCACCCCCGTGGAGGAGATCGAATGGTAGCGCGCAAAAACCGCCTGACCACCGACGCCGCACGGGAGATCAGGCACACCTTCAGCCGCTTCCTGTCCATCCTGGTGCTGGCGGCGCTGGCGGTGGCCTTCCTGGCGGGGCTGCGGGCCACCGCCCCGGATATGCAGTACACCGCCGACAACTACTACGACCGCACCGGGTTTATGGACGGCTGGGTGCTGTCCACCCTGGGGCTGACCCAGGGGGATCTGGACGCGCTGGCCGCGGCGGACGGGGTGGAGGAGGTGGAGGGCGCCTGGACAGTGGACGCCACGGCGGTGGATCAGATTGTCACCGTGCGCTCCATGCCGGAGAAGCTGAACCTGCTGGAGGTGAAGCGGGGCCGTCTGCCCCAGGCGGCGGACGAGTGCGTCACCGAGGGCCTGCTGCTGGTGGAGCTGGGGCTGGACGTGGGGGACACCATAGAGCTCACCCTGGACGAGGGTAATGAGGGGGATCTCACCCGCACCGGCTACACCATTGTGGGCGTGGTGAACTGCCCGCTGTACGTGGGCACCGGCCGGGGCACCTCCTCCCTGGGCAGCGGCTCGGTGGACGCGTTCCTGTTCGTGCCGGGGGAGAATTTCACCTACGACTATTTCACCGCCGCCTACTTCACCGGGGAGGGCCTGAAGGCCCTGGACAGCTACGGCAGGGAGTACGAGGACAAGGCGGAGGCCCTCATCGACAGCCTGGACGCTCTGGGGTCGGAGCGGGCCCGGCTCCGGTACGACACCCTCATCGGGGACGCCCAGGAGGAGCTGGACGACGCCCAGGCCGAGCTGGACGACGCCAAAGCCGAGGCGGATCAAGAGCTGGCCGATGGCAGGCGGGAGCTGGACGACGCCCGGAAGGAGCTGGACGACGGCTGGGCGGACTACCGGGAGGGGCAGGACACCCTGAACCGGGAGATCGCCGACGCACGGGGTGAGCTGGCGGACGCCGTCCGCAAGCTGAACGACGCGCAAAAGGAATTGGACGACGGGCGGGCCCGGTATGAGGACGGCCTGGCCCAGTACCGGGACGGGCTGAGCCAGTATGAGGACGGCCTGGCCCAATATCAGGACGGTCTGGCCCAGTACCAGGCGGGGCTGGCGGAGTACGAGAGGAACAGGGCCGCCCTGGACGGGCAGCAGGCCCAGGTCAGCCAGGGGCTGGCCCAGTACGAGGCCGCCCTGAAGCAGGTGGAGGGCACCCCGGCCTATGAACAGGTGAAGGCCCAGCTGGCGGGGCAGAAGGCCCAGCTTGACGCCGCCCAGGCCCAGCTGGACGCGGGCTATGCCCAGCTCGCCCCCGCCAAGGCGGAGCTGGACGGGGTGAAGGCCCAGCTGGACGGCTCCAAGGCGGTGCTGGACGGTTCCAAGCGGGAGCTGGACAGGGCCAAGGTGACCCTGGACGACACCGAGCGCAAGTTGGCTGATGCCGAGCGGGAGATCGCCAACGGCTGGCGGGATTACCGGAAGGGGCAGGCGGATCTGGCCCAGGCCCAGCGGGACGGGGAGCGGGAGCTGGCCGACGCCCTGGCCAAGCTGGAGGACGGCGAGAAGGAGTACGCCGACGGCCTCAAGGAATACGAGGACGGCAAGGCGGAGGCGGACGAGAAGATCGCCGACGCCCAGCAAAAGCTGGACGACGCCCGGGACGAGCTGGACAAGGTGGAGGAGTGCGAGTGGTACGTCCTGGGGCGGAACACCAACGCGGGCTTTGTGGGCTTCAAGCAGGACACGGAGCGGGTGGGCAATCTGGCCACCATCTTCCCGGTGATCTTCTTCCTGGTGGCGGCGCTGGCCTGCCTGACCACTATGACCCGGATGGTGGAGGAGCAGCGCACCGAGATCGGGGCGCTGAAGGCCATGGGCTTTTCCCGGCTGTCCATCTCCAAAAAATACATCGGCTACGCCTTTTCAGCCAGCTTGATCGGCGGCGTCATCGGCCTGGGGGCGGGGGCCACCCTGATCCCGGCGGTGATCGCCAACGCCTTCAACATCATGTACGCCATGCCCCCCCTGGAGTTCCGGGAGCAGACGGTGATGTGCGTGCTGGCGGTGCTGGCGGCGGTGGCGTGCACCACCGGGGCGGCGCTGTGGGCGTGCCTGTCCACGCTGATGGCCAGCCCCGCCAACCTCATGCGGCCCAAGGCCCCCAAGGCGGGGCGGCGGGTGCTGCTGGAGCGGGTGGGCTTCCTCTGGAAGCGGCTGACCTTCACCTGGAAGGTGACCATGCGCAACCTGTTCCGCTACCAGCGGCGGTTCTGGATGACGGTGATCGGCATCGGCGGCTGCACCGCCCTCATCGTCACCGGCTTCGGCTTACACGAGTCTATTTTTGCCATCCTCAACAAGCAGTTCGACGAGATCTCCCTCTACGACGCCACGGCGGGGCTGGACGAGGACGCCGCCCAGGACGAGCGGGCGGAGGTGCTGGACTACCTGGAGGGCAGCGGCATGGTGGAGCGGTGGCACCTCACCAGCCAGACGTCGGCGGAGGCGTCCGCCGGGGGGCTGGCCTATGACGTGGGGCTGTACGCCATCGACGATTTCGAGGGATTCACCGAGTTTATGGATCTGCGGCACCGGAAGGACGATGGGGCCATCACCCTGCCGGAGGACGGGGTGATCATCACGGAAAAGCTGTCCGAGCTTTTGGACGTGTCGGTGGGGGACACCATCACCATCGACAAGGACGGCCGGGTGGACGCCCGGGTGGACGACATTGTGGAGCACTACGTCCAGCACAACGTCTACCTGTCGGCGGCCTGCTATGAGCGGCTGTTCGGGGAGGCCCCGGCCCACAACCTGATCCTGCTGGAGTACGGGGAGGGGGCGGAGTCGGACGAGGTGTCCGCGGCGCTGATGGCCATGGACGCGGTGACCTCCCACTCCTACATCGCCGCCATCCGGAACAGCTTCACCAACAGCATGGAGGCCATCGACTACGCGGTGGTGATCATCATCCTGTCGGCGGCGGCGCTGGCCTTTGTGGTGCTCTACAACCTGACCAACATCAATATCACCGAGCGCATCCGGGAACTGGCGACCCTGAAGGTGCTGGGCTTCTTCGACCAGGAGATCACCGCCTATGTCTACCGGGAGAACGTGTTCCTCACCCTGTTCGGCATCCTTCTGGGGCTGGTGATGGGCCGGTTCCTCCACGCCTGGATGGTGCTGACGGTGGAGGTGGA
>CASTQR010000201.1 GCA_949451265.1 uncultured Eubacteriales bacterium
GGATGAACGCCTCCACCACCTGGCCGTTCACATACTTGGAGAAGGTGTCCGCCGTCAGCCGGGTGACGGACAGCACCCGGTCCGCCGCCTTTTCCGGCAGATAGGCCCGCACCAGGCGGCGGCACTGGGCCGTCAGCTTCGGCCCGCCGGACAGCATATAGATGGAGAACACCAGGGAGATCACCCCGGTGACTACCGCCGAGATCAGCACGCTGGTCATGCCGATGAGGTGGGGCAGGGTGTTGGTGAGGGCGTCCAGCGCCCCGGTCAGCAGGTTTTTCAGCGAGTCACTGATACCCGCCGACAGGTCCAGGTTGGCCAGCTGCTCCAGGTCCAGCTTGGCCACCAGCCAGTCGAACAGCGCCTGGAAGTTGTCGGCGTAGGCGTTCAGGTTGCCGATGAACATCTCAATGCTGTGGGTCAGCTCGGGCACCACCAGGGCAATGAGTGCGGTGATCAGCGCCGCCACGATGAGGTAGGCTGTGGCCGCCGCCAGGGGGCGGGCCGCCGCCTTGGCTTTTCCAGGCAGCAGCTTCTCATAGTGCCGCGCGAAGAAATTGCAGGGCCGGTTCAGGATGAAGGCGATGGCCCCGCCGATGATCAGGGGCTGGAAGGCGGCAAGCACCCCGCCCAGCCAGCCCGTCACCGCGTCCAGCTTCACGATCACCGCCACCAGCACCACCGCGTAGGTGATCAGCAGGATCAGGCTGCGAAACATTTTTTTGTCCATAGCGCGTCCCTCCGTCAGTCCGCCCCGGGGGCTTCCCCGGCCCGCCTGTGCCGGAGCCAGTCCGGCAGCCGCCGCTGAACCTGTTCGGACACACCGGCGGGGAGGTTGTCCAGCGAAAAGAACCGCAGGTCGTCCACCTCGCCCTCCTGGCAGTCCAGCGTCCCCGCCCAGTCCCGGCAGGCGTAGGCGAACTCCACATTATATACCTCGTCACCGTTGGGGTAGAAGTAATGCTCCTCCGGGCCGGCGTACACGCCGTACAGCTCCAGAGCGCCGGCCGTCAGCCCCGTCTCCTCCAGCAGCTCCCGGCGGGCCGCTTCCTCCGGCGACTCCCCCGGCTCCATGGACCCCGCCGCGGAATAGCTCCATTGATGGTTGTCGCTCCTGAGCTGGAGGAGGACGCGGCCCTGTCCGTCCTCCAAAATGACGCTGGAGCCCACCTGAATCAGGGGGCGGTGGCCCACATAGGCCCGCAGATCCATGATATAACCCATAACAGCCTCCCCGCAGCCGTATATTTTTCCCGAGCCGCCTGCCCTCCCAGTGTACCACCGGAGGGGCCCCGCGTCAAATTAAGATTTTCAGAAGGAGGGGTGGACATCGTCGCCGCGGGCCCGCTCCAGGTCGATCCGCTTCTTCCGATCAGAGGCGCGGGCCAGCATGGCCCGCAGGCCCTCCACGTCCCCTGACTCCATGGCCTTGCGGTACTGCCCCATCCGCTCCTCCAGCGCCCGCACCACCTGGGTCAAAGCCGGGGCGTTGAGCGTGAACAGCTGCACCCACATGGCAGGATCCAGGGCTGCCACCCGGGTGCAGTCCCGGAAGGAGCCGCCCTCGAAGCCCTGGCAGGCGAACAGCTCGTCGTTGTCGCACACCGACAGGGCAATGACGTGCATGAGCTGGCTGGTGTAGGCGATCATGGCGTCGTGGCGCTCCGGGGTGGTCTCGATCACGTCCCCGAACCGGCAGTGGGCGGCCATCCGCCGCAGCAGGGCCACGTGTTCCCTGGTGGAACGGGGGCCGGGGGTGACGATGAAGTGGGTGTTGCGGAACAGGCCCGCCTCGGCGTTGGCAATGCCGGACACCTCCTTGCCCGCCATGGGGTGGCAGCCGATGAAGTCCACCCCGTCGGGCAGGCAGGCCGCCGCCTCCATCACGGCGGTTTTCACGCCGCACACGTCGGTGATAAGGGAACCGGGCTTGAAGCGGTTCCGGTGCTCCGCCAGGAAGCCGGTGATCCCCGCCGGATCCTGGCACAAAACCACCACGTCCGCCCCGGGCAGCTCCGGCCCGGGGTCTGGGACAACCCGATCCCCCGCCCCCTTGTCCGCCGCCTGCTCCCGGACGGCGGGGGATACGTCCGTCCCCACAATCTCGAAGTCCTCAAAGCCCAGGAGGGCCATGGCCAGGGAGCCGCCGATTAAGCCCAGGCCCACCACTAAAATTTTCTTCATTCCCAACACCCCGCATTTGATTCTATCCTTTTAAATATGGATCTGGAATGTCCCAAAGTCAAAGATCCCGCCGCCCTGTTTTAGATTCCCGCCCTCCGCCAAACAGCGGAATGCGGCCTTGATCTCCCCGATCAGGGCCGGGGAAATGTCCAGCCGGTGGTGTCCGGGCAGCACCCGCTTTACGTCCAGACCGCTGATCCGCTGAACCGAGCGGAAAAACAGCTCCGGATCTGTGGTCGGATAGAAGGCGTCCAAGCAGCCCTCATAGATCAGATCCCCGGCGTACAGGTATCCCCGCCCCGGCTCGTAAAAGCAGCAATGTCCCGGCGAGTGCCCCGGCGTATGGAGGGCGGTCACCATCCTGCCGCCCAGTTCAAACCGCGCGCCATCCCGGAAAACCTCCCCGGGCGCGCCCTGGCAGACCTGATAGCTGTCCGGATCAAACCCATCCGGGAAAACGCAGGGTTTAGCCGTGAGGCTTTGCCTGACAACCTGCGGCGGGAGCGGGAACCGCCCGTCCAGCCAGTCCCGCTCCAGCTCATGCACGGCGATATGGTCAAAACAGCTGTGCCCGCCAATGTGATCCCAGTGGACGTGGGTGGTCACCGCCGTGACGGGGAGGCAGGTCACCCCCCTGACCACCGCCCCAATATCCGCCACCCCCAGCCCCGTGTCGATGAGCAGGGCCCGCTCCGCCCCCAGCAGCAGGTAGCAGTGGGTCTCCTCCCAATGCCGGTACTCGCTGATCGCGAAGGTGTCCCCGTCGATCCGCTCAACGGTGAACCAGTCCCCCATGTCACAGCTCCCGGCCCACGCAGGCGGCCAGGGGGCGCAGCTTGTCCATCATCGCGCCGAACTCGTCCGGCGTCACCGACTGGGCCCCGTCGCACAGGGCGCAGGACGGGTTGTTGTGTACCTCGATGATGAGGCCGTCCGCCCCGGCGGCCACCGCTGCCATGGCCATCCGTTCCACCATCCACGCCTTGCCGCAGGCGTGGGAGGGATCCACCACCACCGGCAGGTGGCTCTGCCGCTTCACCGCCAGCACCGCCGACAGGTCCAGGGTGTTCCGGGTGTAGGTCTCGAAGGTGCGGATGCCCCGCTCGCACAGGATCACGTTGGGGT
>CASTQR010000202.1 GCA_949451265.1 uncultured Eubacteriales bacterium
ACCGACTCCGGCGGCTTGCAGGAGGAGGCCCCCGCCCTGGGCAAGCCGGTGCTTGTCCTCCGGCGGGAGACGGAGCGGCCCGAGGCGGTGGAGGCGGGGACGGTGCGCATTGCCGGCACCCATGGCGAGGAGATCTTCAAGCTGGCGGCGGAGCTCATCGACTCCCCGGCGGCCTACGCGGGGATGGCCCACGCCGTCAACCCCTATGGGGACGGGACGGCCTGCCGCCGGATCGCGGACAGTATCCTGTACTATTTCGGGCGGAGGGGCACTCCGCCGGAGGCGTTTAAGAGCCGGTAACGGAATGCCCGGCGGCGGGAAAGGGGGAAGGCGTTCATGGAAGATCGGAAGCGGACGGTGCTGGCGGCGGTGATCATTCTGGTGGTGCTGGCGGCGGTGCTGTACAGCTTTTCCATGAACCTGTTCGGCCCCACCCCGGAGCTGGTGCTGCCCGACCCGGACGCCACGGCCAGCACGGGCCCCAGCGGGCCGCCCAGCGGCGGGCAGGGGGGCGTGCTGGTGGAGGTGTCCACCCAGACGGTGCAGAGCCTCATCGCCTCCCTCACCCGGTATGAGAGCTACAGCAGGACGGTTGCGGTGGAGTATTATGACCACGGGCAGTCCCTGGGGGCGGCCTCCGCCCAGGTTTGGGCGGACGGAGGCTGGACCCGGACGGATGTGGCCCTGGCCTCCGGGCGGGTGGAACACTCTATTTTAGGCGGCGGGCGGCTGTGGCTGTGGTACGACCGGGAGGGTGCGGTGTATGAGGGCCCGGCGGAGGACTTGTCCGCCGATCTGATCCAGCGCCTGCCCACCTATGAGGATGTGCTGGCACTGGACAAGAAGAAGATCACCGCCGCGGGCTATGTGGCCCGGGACGGCCTGCCCTGCGTCTTTGTGGAGGCGAAGTCCCCGGAGCTGGGGTATGTGGAGCGGTACTGGATCTCGGAGACCAGCGGCCTGCTGATGGCGGCGGAGACGGAGAAGGACGGGGAGCTGGTGTACGCCATGTCCTCCCAGGAGGTGGTGAGCCCCCTGGATCAGGCGGCGGGGCTGTTTGGCCTGCCGGACGGGACGCAGCTTTACACGCCGGGGCGGTAGTTCAGCCCGGAGGATCGTCCTTGGGCTTGTCGTCCCCCAGGCCCAGCAGAAGCATGAGGCCCAGGGTGATCACCAGCTCCAGATTGTCCCCCTCCAGGTAGAGGAACAGGATGATCAGCACCAGCAGGATGTCCCCGGTGTCGAAGTTTTCCAGGGAAAAGTGTTTCATCACCCCGTCCAGCAGCTGGCCCAGGCCGCCGGTGATCTCGCCCACCAGGTCGTTCTTCGATTGGGACGGCCCCATGGGCCGGGGGGCGGGGCGGTTTTGGCCGGGATACTGCTGGCCGGGATGGTTCCGTCCGTGCTGGTTCTGGCCCTGGGGCCTGTTCCGGCCGGGGGCGGCGGCCTGGGGTTCCTCCTCCAGCAGGACGAAATCACTGCCGTCCAGGTATTGGTTATACATGGCTGTCCCCCTCCCCGTGGGCGCTCTCCCGCTGGGCCCGGAACAGCTCCAGGCCGGAGCGGATGAGCCGGGACAGCTTGGCGATCTGGATGGCCTTGTCCAGCTTGGCGTACCGCTGTTCTTTCACAAAGGGGCGCAGGGCGGTGAGCAAGGCCACCCGCTGGTCGTCCCCGCCGCTGTTAAACTGGCCCAGGAGGCCCGCGGCGGCGGATAACAACTTGGGATCCAGGGAACCCAGCCCGCCCAGAAGGCCGCCCAGGCCGTCCCCGCCGGCCCCGGAAGCGGGGGGCGGGGGAGGCACGGGGGCCTGGGCTGCATCAGGCTGGGTCTGCTCCTGGGGCTGGGACGGCTCCCCGGCCCCGGCGGGGGGTGGACTGCTGCCCCCGTTCAGCGACTGGGCCAGGGACATGATCTGGGCCATGGCCTGGGGATTGCCGAGGATGTTTTCCAGTTTTTCTTCCAGCTCGCTCACGGCGTCCCCCTCCTGACCTTACATTATTTTAAGCTGTCCTTCATCTTCTGGATAAGACGGGCCCCTTCCGGATCCCGCATGAGCTGGCGGATGGCATCGGTGAGCTGGGCAGCGTCCCCTTGGGCGGCCCGCTCCGCCGCGGACTCCAGATCGCCGGTAGAGCGGCTCAGCATGGCGAAGATCCGCTGGGTCTCCGGCGCATCCCGGAGCTGCTCCAGCTTCCCCTTGTCGCCCAGGAGCTGGGCGGCCTGCTTGCCCTTGATCAGTTCGTCAAAATTCGGCATAGGACTCCCTCCAATCATTTTCAGTATATGTGCGGGGGAGGGAATGGTGAACAGGATGAAGATTTTAGTTTTTTCCGATTCCCACGGGCGGCTGGGCTTGATGCTGGACGCCATCGAGAAGGAGCGGCCCCAGCGGGTGTTTTTCCTGGGGGACAATTACCGGGACGGGCAGGCCCTGGCGGACGCCTGCCCGGATCTGCCCATTGACATGGTGCAGGGGAACTGCGATTTCTGCGTGGGGCCGGACGAGCTGCTGGTGGAGGCGGAGGGGGTGCGGTTTTTCCTCACCCACGGCCACCGCTTCTATGCCAAGAGCGGGACGGACCGGCTGGCGGACGCGGGGAAGCGCAAGGGGGCAGCGGTGGTGTGCTTCGGGCACACCCATCAGGCGCTGAACCAGCCAGAGCAAGGAATTTGGCTGCTGAACCCGGGGACGGCGGGCGGGGTGCGCAACCGGCCGGGCTACGCCGTGGTGACGGTGCGGGACGGGACATACCGGGCGGAGCTGCGGTGATGGCCGTGTAGAACAGGTTCCGGGACAGCAGTATCTTGTGGGCGGGAAGCATGGGCACGATCACCGTGTCATACTCGCTGCCCTGGGACTTGTGGATGGTGGCGGCGTAGGCCAGCTCCAGCCCCCCAGGCCCTCCAGGGGGGTAGTCCGCGTACCGCCCGTCAAAGCAGACAGTGCGCGTCCCCGGCTGTACGCCGGACACGATCTGTTGGGCCACGCCACGGCCAGCTTCACCCTGAACGTCTACGCCCACACCTCAGAGCAGATGATGAAGGACACGGTCGCCCGTATGCAGAGCCGCTATGACGGACTGGCCGCAAAGGGGCAAAAATAGCTGTAAAGGGTAAATTAAAGGGTCAAACCTCAAAAATGGACAGCAAAAAGCCTTGAACCCACTGGGATTCAAGGCTTTTTCTGTGGCTTACCACTACGAAACTACTATTTTCGGAAAGCCTTGCGGCGCAAGGCTTAATAGTGACAAGTAACTATTTGCCGCA
>CASTQR010000203.1 GCA_949451265.1 uncultured Eubacteriales bacterium
ATGATGACCAGCGTGTACTTCATCTGCATGGAGAACGTGAACACCCTGTGGGAGCAGCTCACCAACCCCTACCCCCGCCAGGGGGAGCCGGAGGAGGAGCCCGCCCCTGAGGCGCCCAGAGCGCCCATGACCGTGGCCGAAATGGAGGCCGCGCTGGAGGCGGAGGAAAACAACTGACCAAAAAACTCCGGCAGGCTTGGCCTGCCGGAGTTTTCTTCTGCTGGGGGACGGTTCAGCGGCCGTGGTGGGGCCGCTCGTTCACCACCTTGCAGGCCTGGAGGAGCTGGGCGGTGACATCGCTGGTGAACTTGCCCTCGTACACGGTGAGCCGGGGGATCAGGTCGCCCCGCTCAATGACCACATACTTGGAGGGCAGATGGTTCAGGGTGTACGCCTTCACGTCGGCCAGACACCGCTCGCAGGGGCACAGGCCGAACATCTGGATATACTTGGGGGCCTTCTCCTCCACCAGCACCTGCATCACGTTGATGTAGCCGGGGTTCTCCGGCACCAGGGGCTCCTTGAAGTGGGGCTCCTCCACGGGCTGGGGCTCCTCCTCCGGGACGGGTTCGGGCTCCGGCTCAGGCTGGGGGGCGGGCTCCGGCGCGGGGGCGGGCTGCTGCTGGACAGGCTGGGGCTCGGGCTCCGGCTCGGGCTGCTGCTGGACGGGCTGGGGCTCGGGCTCCGGGACGGGCTCCGGCTGGGGGGCGGCGGGGGCGGGGCCCAGTTCGCTCTCCAGGGCGTCCTCCAGGGCGCTGCGGATCTGGCTGGAGACGGCGGCGTCCGGGGCCATGGAGGCCACAATGGGGGGCACCGCCGGGGCCGCGGGCGCGGCGGGGACGGGCGCGGCTGCCTCCTCCCCCTGGGGGGCGGGGGCGGCGGGATCGGGCTTCTTGCTCAGCAGGTTCATCACCCGCGCGGTTTTGCTGGTTTTGTTGTCCTTGGACATGATGACAGATTCTCCTTACAAAAAATTTCGGTTGGACGGGGCCGGGTCAGGTCAGCTGTTGAACAGCTGGGAGATATACCGCAGCTTGGATTTGGGCTTGGGGCGGGGGAACTGCGCCCCGGCCACCGCGTCGATGATGTCCTGGAAGTCCTGGGCGGGGCGGGAGTCGGGCTGGTAGGTCAGCACCGTCTGGCCGTGGGCGGGGGCCATGGCCACGCCCACCCCCCGGTGGATCTTGGCCTCGAACACCCGGCTGTCCAGCTGCTCCGCCACCACCTGGGCCATCTCCAGGATGTCCTTGGACAGGGTGAGCCGGCCGTTGAACTTGTTGATCAGAATGCCCAGCACCTTCAGGTTGGGGTTGAAGGTGGCCCGCACCGTCTCAATGGTCTCCTGGAGCTGGGTGATGCCCACCAGGCTCAGCACCTCCGCCTCCATGGGCACAATGAGGCCGCTGGAGGCCACGTAGGCGTTGACGGTGAGGATGTTCAGGGCGGGGGGCGTGTCGATGATGACGAAGTCGTAGCGGTCCCGGATGGCGGTCAGCAGGTCGCTGAGCATAAACTCCCGGCGGGGGGCGGTGAAGCCCACCTCGGCGGCGGACAGCATAATGTCCGAGGGCAGCACGTCCCCGTACTCGGTGGACTGGATGGCGGACTCCATGGGGCAGGTGCCCTGGAACACGTCGTACACGGTGCTGCCCGAGCCGATGTCCAGCCCCAGGTTGAAGCCCAGGTTCCCCTGGGGGTCCAGGTCGATGCCCAGAACCCTGGCGCCCCGCTGGTGCAGGCCGCAGATCAGCGAGGAGGCGGTGGTGGTTTTGCCTACGCCGCCCTTTTGGTTGGTGACAGTAATGATTTGCGTCAAGGATGATTCCCTCCCTATAGCTGTATGCAAAAACTTGGGGAAAAGACTTAAGTTTACTATACTACAGGTCGATAAAAAAGAACAGAGGTAGAACAAAAAAACTCTCAAAATTTTTCGAAAAATATCCCGCGGGAAGGCTTCGGCAGTCCTGCCTTTGGAGTTTTGTGAAAGGAGCAGTTTATATGGCATCTATTACCAGCCTGAGCAACAGCAGCTACAACACCAGCAGCATCTACGGCAACCGCAACGTCCTGTCCGGCCTGGCCAGCGGCATGGACACCGAGGCCATGATCGAAAACGCGGTGTCCGGCATCAAGATGAAGATCGAGAACCTGGTGAAGAAGCGCACCAAGGTGGAGTGGCAGCAGGAGGCGTACCGCAGCATCATCGACAAGGCGGTGAACTTCAACACCAAGTACACCTCCTACTCCTCCAAGACCAACCTGATGAGCGCCAGCTTCTTCAACAGCGCGGTGAACACCGCTGTCAACGGCACCTGGAAGGACAAGATCTCCGCCAGCGGCAAGACCACCAGCGACATCAAGATCAACGGCGTGAAGCAGATGGCCAAGGCCGCCGCCTACACCGTGTCCGGCCTGGGCAGCAAGTTCAAGGGCGAGATCAACGGCATCGAGGCCGCCGGAGAGCTGGATCTGAACAAGACGCTGGAGGTGAGCGGCATCTCTGGCACCCTGTCCATTCAGTACGGCTCCGGCAAGCAGGGGGCTTCCTTCGACCTCACCTTCGACGAGCTGGACGACATCGTGAAGGGCGGCCAGGAGCTGGCTGACGCCATCAACGAGAAGCTGGGGGACATCACCTACAGCTACACCAAGAACGGCTTCCAGGAGACCACCACCGCCGACAAGGCAGTGAAGGCCGTGTACAAGGATGGCAAGATCTCCTTTGAGGATGCGCTGGGCACCGGGAACAAAGTGACCGTGGGCGGCGTGTCCGGCGACATGGAGAAGGCCCTGGGCATCAGCGCCGGGGACGAGTCCATCAGCACCACCTATGACACCGGCTGGGTGAAGTACCCCAAGACCAGTGAGTACCTGAAGGGCAAGGAGCTGGGGATCACCTACAACGGCACCACCAAGAAGATCAGCATGGACAAGGTGCTGGAGAATATGGGCGAAGGCGTGGAGGGGACGGAAAACGCCCGCTTCCAGGCGGCCCTCCAGGGCGAGCTGGACGACGCCTTCGGCAAGGGCAAGATTGAGGTAGGGAAGGACCCGGACGGCAAGCTGTCCCTCACCCCCACCGGCAAGGGCGACACCCTGGCCCTGGGCGGCACCGCCATGAAGGCCCTGGGCTTTACCGAGGATAACACCAACTATATCAACACCGGCAAGAAGCTGTCCGAGCTGATGGGGGAGGACTTTTTCAGCGACGCCAGGAAGCTGAAGGCGGAGGGCGAGGTCAAAAACAGCGCGGACGGCAAGTACTCCGTG
>CASTQR010000204.1 GCA_949451265.1 uncultured Eubacteriales bacterium
GTGCAGGTGACGTTGAAGAAGGTGTGGAACATGGCGATCTGGGTGGCGGGGGCGGTGAACCACCGCCGGAAGGTGGCGTCCATGAACCCCGGCCAGGCCAGCAGCAGGGCGAAAAACAGCGCCGAGCCCAGCGTATTGAACAGCAGATGGATCAGCCCCGCCCGCCGGGCGTTGGCGCCGGCGGTGGCGGAGGACATGAGCGCCGTGACGCAGGAGCCGATGTTGGTGCCCAAAATGATGTACAGCACCTCGTTCCCCCCGGAGCCGATGGTGAGCCCCGCCACCGACATGGCGATAATGACGGAAGTGGTGGCGGAGCTGGACTGCACCAGCGCCGTGAGAAACACCCCGGCCAGCAGCAGAAGCAGGGGATTGCTCACCGTCTCGAACAGGGACTGCACCGCGTCCCGGTTGGCCTTCATGGCATCGGACATGAGGGCCAGCCCCACGAAGATGAGCCCCAGCCCCGCCAGGATCATCCCCGCGCGCTGTAAGCTGTCCCGCTTGCAGGCCATTGCCATCAAGATGCCGATGAAGGCGAGGATCTGGACGTAGGTGGTGACGGGGAAGGCGCTGAGGGCGGCGATCTGGGCGGTGACGGTGGTGCCGATGTTGGCCCCCATGATCATGGCCGCCGCCTGGTAGAGGTTCACCACCCCCACGTTGACGAAACCCACGATCAGCACGGTGGTGACGCCGGAGCTCTGGATCAAGGCGGTGGCCGCCGCCCCCACCCCCACGTTCACCAGCCGCTTGTCGGCGGTTTTGCCGAACAGCTCCTTGATCCGCCCGGTGGCAAGCTGTTCGATGTTGGCGGTGAGCAAATGCACCCCCACCAGGAACACCCCCGTCCCGGCCAGCAGCCGGACGAGGAATAGGGAAAGCCGCGCGAGGTCCATACTGATCTCCTCTTTTCTATGAATGGTGTGATCGGACTATGCCTGCCTTAGTATATACAAAAAAGGCGAGGCTCCGCCGTCTGAAAACGGCAGAGTCTCGCCTTTTCATTGCCGGCCGGGCCCCTGAGGGCCGACTTGACGTTCCGGCAAACGCGGGCGGGAACCCGCGCAGGCTACTCCCTCTGTGTTATGTACTTCCTTATATACCCGATCTCCGCTCCGCTGTCAAGCGGGAATTTTCACAAACCCAGTTCAGACGCACAGCTTCTGGTAGAGCTCGTCGATCTTCTGCTTGATATCTGCGGGCTTGAGGTACTTCAGCAGGTAGCCCGCCGGCTTCAGCGCCAGCAGGGCCCGCACCACCTCCGCGTCGCTGCGGCCCGTAAGGAAGATCACCGGTATGCCCGCGAAGGACTTCTCCGAGCGCAGCATCTCCAACGTCTGCCGCCCGTCGCACACCGGCATCTCGTAGTCCAGCAGCACCAGCTCCGGCCTGTCCAGGGAGATGGCCCGGATGGCCGCCACGCCGGACTCCGCCACCGACACCTCGTAGTCCTTCTCCAGCAGGCCCTTCATAGCCACCCGCACGGTGGAGGAGTCGTCCACCACCAGCACCTTGGGCCGGCCCGCGGCCTTCTCCCGGCGGGCCAGGTAGTCCGCGATCTCCGCCACGGCGTTGTCCGCCTGGATGGGGGTCACCGTCCCATTCTCCAGCAGGTGGGGGGCGATGACGCAGTAGGCGAAATACCCTGACCCGCCGGTATTGAACAGCAGGCTCACCTGGGGCTTCGCCCGCTCGAAGGTCCCCTGGAACTGCTCGTAGGACAGCAGGTTCTCCTCCTTCAGCGCGTAAGGCCGGGGGGAGGGGAAGTGCTCCAGCACCCGCTCCACAAACTGCCGGGCGGTATACCGGGCGGCGTTCACCAGCATGGCGTCCAGCTTGCCCGTCTCCAGGCCCATGATCCGCCCCACGGTGTTGATCAGCAGCTTCTCCTCAAAGACCATGATGATCTCCTGCCGCACGCCCTCCCCGGCGTCGTACACCAGGCGGTAGTACACGCCCTGGCCGAACTTCTCCCCGCCGTAGGCGGCGGTGATGGCCTCCGACTCCAGCTGGAACATATCGAACACCTGCTGGACGATGACCTTTTTCAGTTCGTCCAGATCCTCCTCCGGCAGGAGGCTGCCCCATTTGCTCACCTTGCCGCCCACGATAGCCTGGTCCTCGGTGAGGGTGTGCCCGATGAGCCACCCGGCGCACACGCCCAGGAAGTGCTTCACCGAGTCCGGGCTGTAGTCCGTCTCCTCCAGCTCCCGCTCCAGGACGGGGAGGGTGTCCTCCCGGAAGATCCGGTGGATCTGCCGGTGGGTATCCAGCCCCTCGTAGCCGATGGAGGCCATGTACTCCTCCTCCTCGCTGAAGTGCTTCTCCGCGTGGGCCTTGAAATACTTGATCCCCTCCTGGCAGGCCCACTGGCTCTTGGTGATGTCGTCGTCATAGGCCAGCAGCCGGTTGATGATTTTGAACAGACGCTGGTGTTCCTGGTCGATGACCTCCACGCCGATGTTGAACCCGTCCTGCCACACCATCTGGTTTTCCATGGAACCTCGTCTCCTTTTGGCTGTTGAAGTTGCGGTACCGCATCCTCCTAAAAACGGATAAAATTGGATATTAAGGCCGCTTAACGTTATTATATCACACCCATTTCACCCCGTCCACCGGAAAAATGTCTTTTCCGGCGGAATTTCACCTTCCTGCCCCCCGCCGGGGAAGGGCCGCCGGACGGGAACATTTCCCGCCCCGCCTGCGCAATTTTATGCAAGCCGACGAACCAGGCGCCCGGCCATCCCCGGCATTCTCTCCCGCCCTCTTGTACAAATTCCAGTAGAGCCCGCCGGGGCCTCCCCCGGCCCTTGTCCATTTTGACCTGACCCGGAACGGGCGTCCTCCAACAGAATACCGATTTCCCCCGGAGCGGCCGCAAATCCTCCTGTGCATTTTACCCAAGACAAAAATAAGCAAGATTTCTAAAAAGCAGAGCAAGAACAGGGCTGTTTCCCCGGCGGCAAAACCGCTATACTCATACTTGTAAAGGCTGGAAACGGCCAAAGACATTACATCAATCATTTTTCAGGAGGTAGAACATGAAAATGAAGAAGCTCATGGCCCTGCTGCTGGCTGCCGTCATGGTGCTGGCTATGCTGGCCGGCTGCTCCGACGATGCCGGCAAGGAGACCGATCCCCCCGTCGAGACCAAGTCCGGCACCGAGGCCGACCCCACCAAGGCCCCCGAGGGCGGCAAGAAGTATGAGGGCGTGGAGCTGACCATGTGGTCCATGTGGTCCACCGGCGAGCCCCAGGCCA
>CASTQR010000205.1 GCA_949451265.1 uncultured Eubacteriales bacterium
GGTGGTACTGCTTGGCCAGCTTGCGGTAGGCCTTTTTCAGCTCGTCATCGGACGCGGATTTCGCCACGCCCAGTACCTCATAGTAATCTCGTTTCTGATCTGCCATATATGGAATCACCTCGTTACGCGGGAAAGGCGGGGCACGCGGCCCCGCTGTTTCCCGTAGGGGGCGGTGTCCTCACCGCCCCGCTTTCCCGAATTGGGCCGATGTGGACATCGGCCCCTACGATTGGCGCAGAATTATTTCTGGTTGTCGTCGTCCACGACCTCGAAGTCGGCGTCCACCACGTCGCCGCCGCCCGGGGCGGCCCCGCCGCCGAAGCCCGCGCCGCCCATGTCGGGGCCGGGTCCGGCCTGGCCCGCCTGGCCGTACAGCTTCTCGCTGGCGGCGTAGAAGGCCTTCTTCAGCTCCTCGGTGGCGTCCTTGATGGCCTGGGTGTCGGTGCCCTTCAGGGCGTCCTTCACCCGGTTCAGCGCGCTGTCGATGGCTCCCTTGTCACCCCCGTCCAGCTTGCCGCCCATCTCCTCCAGCACCTTCTCGGTCTGGTACACCATCTGGTCGGCCTCGTTCCGGGTGTCCACCTCCTCCTTGCGCTTGGCGTCCTCGGCGGCGAACTGCTCCGCCTCCCGGACGGCCTTGTCCACGTCCTCCTTGGACATATTGGTGGAGGAGGTGATGGTGATGTGCTGTTCGGTGCCGGTGCCCAGATCCTTGGCGGACACGTTGACGATGCCGTTGGCGTCGATATCAAACGTCACCTCAATCTGGGGCACCCCCCGGCGGGCGGGGGCGATGCCGTCCAGGTGGAACTTGCCCAGGGTCTTGTTATACTGGGCCATCTCCCGCTCGCCCTGGAGGACGTGGACCTCCACGCTGGTCTGGTTGTCGGCGGCGGTGGTGAAGGTCTGGGACTTCTTGGCGGGGATGGTGGTGTTGCGGTCGATGAGCCGGGTCATGACGCCGCCCATGGTCTCGATGCCCAGGGACAGGGGGGTCACGTCCAGCAGCAGCAGGCCCTTGGTGTCGCCGGTGAACACGCCGCCCTGGAGGGCCGCGCCCATGGCCACGCACTCGTCGGGGTTGATGCCCTTGAAGCCCTCTTTCCCGGTGAGCCGCTTCACCATATCCTGCACGGCGGGGATGCGGCTGGAGCCGCCCACCATGAGCACCTTCTGGATCTCATTGCCGCTTAAGCCCGCGTCGCTCATGGCCTGGCGCACAGGCCCCGCGGTGGCCTCCACCAGGTGCCCGGTGAGCTGGTCGAACTTGGCCCGGCTCAGGGTCAGGTCCAAGTGCTTGGGGCCGGTGGCGTCGGCGGTGATATAGGGCAGGTTGATGCTGGTGGAGGTGACGCCGGACAGCTCGATCTTGGCCTTCTCGGCGGCCTCCTTCAGCCGCTGCATGGCCACCTTGTCCCCGGTGAGGTCGATGCCCTCCGCCTTCTTGAACTCGGCGGCCATCCAGTCCATGACGCACTTGTCGAAGTCATCGCCGCCCAGCCGGTTGTTGCCGGCGGTGGCGAGAACCTCAATCACGCCGTCGCCCACCTCCAGCACGGACACGTCGAAGGTGCCGCCGCCCAGGTCGTACACCATGATCTTCTGGTCGGACTCCTTGTCTACGCCGTAGGCCAAAGCGGCGGCGGTGGGCTCGTTGATGATCCGCTTGACCTCCATGCCGGCGATCTTGCCCGCGTCCTTGGTGGCCTGCCGCTGGGCGTCGGTGAAATAGGCGGGGACGGTGATCACCGCCTCGGTAACGGTCTGGCCCAGGTACGCCTCCGCGTCCGCCTTGAGCTTCTGGAGGATCATGGCGGAGATCTCCTGGGGGGTGAGCTTCTTCCCGTCGATGGGCACCCGGTAATCCGAGCCCATCTCCCGCTTGATGGAGGCGATGGTGCGGTCGGGGTTGGTGATGGCCTGACGCTTTGCCACCTGGCCCACCATCCGCTCGCCGTCCTTGGAGAAGGCGACGACGGACGGGGTGGTGCGGTTGCCCTCCGCGTTGGGGATGACGACGGCCTCGCCGCCCTCCATCACCGCCACGCAGCTGTTTGTAGTGCCCAGGTCGATACCGATAATCTTAGACATGACAGTAGTCCTCCTATTTAAAAAGAAAATATTGTTAACAAATCAGCAAAGCCATTCCGCCGCTACGAGCTTCTTCTCCTGCCCTCCGCGTATCCCAGCTGATAGGCCGTGTACGCGTCCTTGTGGCGGACGGTCCCCGCCTGGCTGTACGGCAGGTTCAGCCCCTCCAGGCTCTCCTTCCGGGGCTGGCCGTCCATCCCATCGCGCATCCCGGCCTCATAGGCGCAGCCCGCGCAGATATGCCGGCCGCCGTTCTGATCGTCCTGCGCGTCAGGCAGCGAATCGTAATCCTCCAGATATCTGTGCTCTTTATTGCAAATCGCCATGATCGATTTCCTCCTTCCGGTTTATTTCAAAAACGCTTCCGTTCAATTCGCCACCTTCACCACCGAGAACCGGATCACCTTGTCCCCGCAGATAAACCCCTGCTGGAACACCTCCACAATGGTGTTCTCCCCGGCGCTCTCATCGTCCACGTGCATGACGGCGTTGTGCCGGTTGGGGTCGAAGGCCTCCCCCAGGGCGGGGATCATCTCCACCCCCAGCCCCGCCAGGGCATCCTGGAGCCCCTTCATGGTCATCTCCACGCCCTTCTTGTAGGCTTCGTCCGCCGTCTCCTGCTTCAGCGCCCGCTCCAGATTGTCGAACACCGGCAGGAACGCCGCCACGGTCTGGGCCTTGGCCTCCGTCCAGGCGGCCTCCTTCTCCTTGGCGGTGCGCTTGCGGTAGTTGTCGTACTCCGCCGCCAGCCGCAGATACTTGTCTGCCGCCTCGGCCAGGAGCTGGCCCTTGTCCTTCTGGGGCTTCTCCCCGGCCTTGGGAGCCTCCTGCTTCGACGCCTCCTCCGTACCAGGGGTCTCCGCCGTCTCCGGGGCCTCCGCCTCGGGAACCTCCTCCGGGACGGCCTCCGTCTCCGGCTGGGCCTCCTCCAGGATGGGCTCCTGCTTTTTCTTCTTATCAGCCATGGGTATTTACTCCTCCTTTTCCGGCGTACCCGGCGGCAGCTCCGGCTGTCCGAACAGCTTGGACAGCCCGTCCGCCACATAGGACAGCTTAGCCGCCACCTTGGCGTAGTCCATCCGGGTGGGGCCCACCACGCCGATGACCCCCTTCATGCCGTCCCCGATGTCATAGCTTGCCAGCACCACGCTGGTGTCCTTCA
>CASTQR010000206.1 GCA_949451265.1 uncultured Eubacteriales bacterium
GCCACCCTGTCCATCAGCTACTACGACATCGGCTACAAGACCGGCGAGATGGCCGCCCGGATCCTGAAGGGCGAGGCCAAAATCCAGGAGATGGCCATCGAGTACGCCCCGGAGTTTGTGAAGAAGTACAACCTCCCCATGTGCGAGGCGCTGAACATCGACGTGAACGCCCTGGAGGGCTATGAGCCCATCGGCTGATCCCAAACCAAACAGACCGGAAACGGCGGGACGGGCTTCCCATCCCGCCGTTTTCCCGCATCTCACGTATTGAGCAGGAAGGAAGTTCAAGCTATGTCATCATTTCTCGGCGCGCTGCCGGGGGCCGCGTCCCAGGGGCTGATCTGGGGCATCATGGCCATCGGCGTCTATCTCACCTATAAAATCCTGGACGTGGCCGACCTGACGGTGGACGGCTCCTTCTGTACCGGGGGGGCGGTGTTCGTCATGCTGTTCGGCTCCGGCGCCAACATCTGGCTGGCGCTGCTGGCGGCGCTGGCGGCGGGGGCGCTGGCGGGGCTGGTCACCGGCCTGCTCCACACCGTCTGCGGCATCCCCGCCATCCTGGCGGGCATCCTCACCCAGCTGGGCCTGTGGTCCATCAACCTGGCCATCATGGGCATGAAGGCCAACGTGGCCATCAACCTCCAGGAGAACCTGGGCCGCCTGCTGGTGTCCTCCCGGTTCGTCCAGGGGGTGGCCAAGGGGGAGTACCCCCTGTGGCGGCACCCGATTTTCGTGGTGGGGCTGTTCACCCTGGCGGCTGTCGCCGTGCTGTACTGGTTCTTCGGCACCGAGCTGGGGGCCTCCCTCCGGGCCACCGGGGCCAACCCCAGCATGGCCCGGGCCCAGGGCATCAACACCAGCGTGGGCAAGGTCATCGGCCTGATGATCTCCAACGCCCTGGTGGCCCTGGCGGGGGCGCTGCTCAGCCAGTACCAGTCCTTCGCCGACTCCAGCATGGGCAAGGGCGCCATCGTCATCGGCCTGGCGGCGGTGATCATTGGCGAGGTGCTGTTCTCCAAGGTGTTCCGCAATTTCGCCCTGAAGCTGCTGGCGGTGTCCATCGGCGCCATCATCTACTACATCGTCATCCAGGCGGTGGTGAGCCTCAGCAACATCAACACCAACTACCTGAAGCTGATCTCCGCCGTCATTGTGGCGGTGTTCCTGGCGGTGCCCTACTGGAAGGGCCGCTACTTCTCCAAGGCCGTTACGCCCGCGCGGAAGGGGGAAAACGCCCGTGCTTGACGTGAAGAACATCTACAAGACCTTCAACCCCGGCACCGTCAACGAAAAGACGGCGCTGAACGGGGTGTCCCTCACCCTGAACGACGGGGACTTCGCCACCGTCATCGGCGGCAACGGGGCGGGCAAGTCCACCCTGCTGAACGCGGTGGCGGGGGTGTGGCCGGTGGACTCGGGCTCCATCTCCATCGGCGGCGCGGACGTGACCAAATTGCCGGAGCACAAGCGGGCCAGATATATCGGCCGGGTGTTCCAGGACCCCATGATGGGCACCGCCGCCACCATGCAGATCGAGGAGAACATGGCCCTGGCCGCCCGCCGGGGGAAGGCCCGCACCCTCCGCCCCGGCATCACCCGGGACGAGCGGGACCAGTACCGGGAGATGCTGAAAATCCTGGACTTAGGGCTGGAGGATCGGCTCACCTCCAAGGTGGGGCTGCTGTCCGGCGGGCAGCGGCAGGCCCTCACCCTGCTGATGGCCGCCCTGCGCAAGCCCGATTTGCTGCTGCTGGACGAGCACACCGCGGCGCTGGACCCCAGGACCGCCGCCAAGGTGCTGGAGGCCACCGAGCGTATTGTCCAGAAGGACCACCTGACCACCCTGATGATCACCCACAACATGAAGGACGCCATCGTCCACGGCAACCGGCTGATCATGATGTACGAGGGCCGGATCGTGCTGGATATCTCCGGGGAGGACAAGAAGAAGCTCACCGTGGAGCAGCTTCTGGCCAAGTTCGGGCAGGCCACGGGGTCGGACGAGGCGGACGATAAATTATTGTTAGGCTGAACACAAAGCGCGCGCCGGATGGCGCGCGCTTTGTTGGTTGGGGCGGTCAGATTTCATTTCAAACACTCCTATTACAAATATTTTGCTTAAGCATCTTTCTATTAGCATACATGAAATGCCAATAGAGTTTTAATCTTTTTTTGAAAAAAACTTTTTGGCTCTTGACAAACCGCCCCTATAAGCATATGCTTACAGCAGAAAGAAAAGTTTAGGAGTGAGGCCCATGACCCAGCGGGAACGGCAGCTCCTCCGGTGGATCGAGGAGAACCCCCTGATCTCCCAGCAGGAGCTGGCGGACAAGGCGGGCATCGCCCGGTCGTCGGTGGCGGTGCACATCTCCAACCTGATGAAAAAGGGGCACATCGCCGGAAAGGGCTATATCGTCACCTCCGCCCCCTACGCCGTGGTGGTGGGCGGGGTGAATATGGACATCGGCGGGGGGTCCGACGCCCCGCTGGTGCCCGCCGACTCCAACCCCGGCACGGTGCGGATGAGCCTGGGCGGCGTGGGCCGGAACATCGCCCACAATATGGCCCTCTTAGGGCTGGACACCCGCCTGCTCACCGCCTTCGGGGACGACCTGTACGCCCAGCGCATCGCCGCCTCCTGCGGGGAGCTGGGCATCGACATCAGCCGGTCGCTCCAGGTGCCCGGGGGCCGCACCTCCACCTACCTGTTCATCGCCAACGAGACAGGGGAGATGGAGCTGGCCCTGTCCGACATGGACATTTACAGGCACATCACCCCGGCGTTCCTGGCGTCCCGGGCCCAGCTCCTCCAAAACGCCCAGCTGGTGATTGTGGACACCAACCTCCCCGCCGGCGCCATCCAATGGCTCGGGTCGCACGTCACGCCCCCCATCTTCGCCGACCCGGTGTCCACCGCCAAGGCGGAGCGGCTCCGGCCCGTGCTGGGGAAGCTCCACACCCTGAAGCCCAACCGCCTGGAGGCCGAACTCCTGTCCGGCGTGGAGATCAGGGACGAGGACAGTCTGAACCGGGCGGCGGACGCCCTGCTGGACACGGGGCTGCGCCGGGTCTTTATCTCCCTGGGCGGGGACGGGGTGCTGGCGGCGGACCACAGCGGCCGGGTGCGCCTGCCCTGCCTGCCGGGGCATATGGTGAACACCACCGGCTGCGGGGACGCCTTCATGGCCGCCCTGGCCTGGGCCTACCTGGAGGGCAC
>CASTQR010000207.1 GCA_949451265.1 uncultured Eubacteriales bacterium
CGTCCGCCAGGGTGGCCAGGGGGCCCTTCACGATGACGTTCTGGCCGCCCAGGTCATACTCGCCGTCCGACATACCAGCCGCCCGCATGGTGTCCGAGATCAGCACCACCCGGTCGGGGCCGAACATCTTGAAGGTGGCCCGCACCACGCTGGGGTGGATGTGGATGCCATCGCTGATGAGCTCCACCCGGCTCCAGGGGGAGTCCAGCGCCGCCCCCACCACGCCGGGGGCCCGGTGGGTGAAGGAGGGCATGGCGTTAAAGAGGTGGGTGACCTCCCGGGCGCCCGCCCGGAACGCCGCCATGGCGGTGTCGTAGTCAGCGGTGGTGTGGGCCACCGACACGTTGACCTCCTCCGCCACCTCGGCAACGAAGTCCAGCGCCCCCGGTTCCTCCGGGGCCACGGACACCAGCTTCACCAGCCCCTCGGACGCCTCCTCCAGACGGCGCAACATGGCCACATCGGGGGCGTGGAGCCAGTCGCCGTTTTGGGCGCCCTTCTTGGCATAGGACAGGAAGGGCCCTTCCAGGTTGATGCCCACCAGATCCGCGCCGGGCCTGCCCGCTTTTTTGTGGGCCGCCGCCGTCTTACATACCTTGGTGAGCTGCTCCTCCAGCAGGGTCATGCCCGCGGGGCAGATCTGGGTCACGCCCCGGGACAGCTCGTACTCCGCCATGGTCTGGAGGCCGCCGGCGTCGCCGTCGGACAGATCCGCCCCCCGGCAGCCGTGGAAATGCACGTCGGTGAGGCCGGGGATCACCCAGCACCCCGAGGCGTCATAGCTGTGCCCGTCCTTGCTGTCCAGTGTCAGCAGGGGGCCGTCGAAGCATACGTCCCGCTCCACGAAGCCCTGGTTCAGATCAAATACCTTTCCGCCTGTGATCTTCATGGCCCGCCCCTCACTTCAAGCCGCTGAGGGCCGCCTCGTCGCCGATGATGGTGACGTTGGGGTGGAGCTGGAGGATGGAGGCGGGCACCTCCGGGGTCACGGGGCCCTGCACGGTCTTAGCCACCGCGTCCGCCTTGTCCGCGCCGCTGGCCACCACCAGGATGCTGCGGGCGTGCATGATGGTGCCGATGCCCATAGTCAGGGCCTGCTTGGGCACGTCGTCCGCGCTGGCGAAGAACCGGGCGTTGGCCTCAATGGTGCTCTGGGTCAGGTCCACCAGATGGGTGGCCACGGGGAAATGGTCGCAGGGCTCGTTGAAGCCGATGTGACCATTGCGGCCCAGGCCCAGGAGCTGGAGGTCAGCGTAGCCCAGGGCCTTCACCACGTCCTCATACCGGGCGCACTCCGCCGACGCGTCGGCGGCCAGGCCGCTGGGGACGTTGGTGTTCTCGGGCAGGATGTCCACGTGGTGGAACAGGTTGGTATTCATGAAGTAGCGGTAGCTCTGGTCGTGGCTGGGGGCCAGCCCCACGTACTCGTCCAGGTTCACCGAGCGCACCTCGGCAAAGCTCAGGTCGCCCTGCTGGTGCCACTTCACCAGCTGCTGGTAGGCGCCGATGGGGGTGGAGCCGGTGGCCAGGCCCAGCACGCAGTCGGGCTTGGACACCACCTGGGCGGCGATGATGGCCGCGGCGCGGCGGCTCATGGCATTGTAGTCCTTCTCGCAATAAATTCTCATATCAAAACACCTCTGATACCATATTATACCAAAACAACCCGGCCGTCAACAGTATTTCGCGATGGCGGCGGCGATCATGTCGGCGCTCTCCTTCACCACGGCCTCGTCACCGGGGGCCAGCTCCAGCAGGGGGGCGCGGACGCTGCCCGCGTTGGGGCCGCCCTGGAGGCGGATGATCTCCTTGATGACGGCGTACATATTGCCGGTGGCGGAGCACATTTTGTAGATGATGCGGCAGCACTCGTTCTGGATCTCCCGCCCCTGCTCCATCTTGCCCTCGTGGAACAGGCGGAAGATGGCCAGATACAGCTCGGGCATGGCGGCGTAGGTGCCGCCGATGCCGCCGATGGCCCCGGCGGCCAGCCCGGACAGCAGCTGCTCGTCCGGCCCGTTGAACACGATGGCCCCCTCGTCCTTCCACATCTGGATGTCCTGCACGGGCATGGAGGAGTTCTTCACGCCGATGACCCGGGGGTTCTTCAGCATTTCCTTCAGCAGGGGCACCGACAGGGCCACCCCCGCCAGCTGGGGGATGTTATAGATCACGAAATCGGTGTCCGGCGCAGCGGCGGAGATGTCGTTCCAATACTTGGCGATGCCGGCGGGGGGCAGGTGGAAGTAGATGGGCGGGATGGCGGCGATGGCGTCCACCCCCAGGGACTGGGCGTGGGCCGCCAGCTCCCGGCTGTCGGCGGTGTTGTTGCAGGCCACGTGGGCGATGATGGTGAGATCCTTGCCCACCTCGTCCATCACGTGCTCCAGCACCAGCTTGCGCTCCGCCACGCTCTGGTAGATGCACTCGCCGGAGGAACCGCCCACGTACAGGCCCTTGACGCCCTTGTCCTTCAGGTAGCGGGCCATAGCCCGAACCCCGTCGGGGCTGATCTGCCCATCCTTGCCATAGCAGGCATAAAACGCGGGGATAATGCCCGCGTACTTGGCGCAGTCTTTCATGTCATACACTCCTTATTCATGCCGCGGCCCTGGGCCGCCATCGGCGCGATCCCGCGCAAACCACCGAGGGCCTGCGCGGGACCGCTGGTTTCTCTCATTGTCACCGGGGCGGCGGGAAATTATCCCTTCACCGCGCCCATGGTGATGCCCTTGGTAAAGTACTTCTGGAATGCCAGGAACACGATGATGATGGGGACGGAGGCCAGGGCCGCACCCGCCATCAGCAGGCCGTAGTCCGTGCCGTACTCGCCCTGCATTTTCGCGATGCCCAGGGGCATGGACAGCACGTTGGTGTCCGTCAGCATAACCAGCTGCATAAAGTAGTCGTTCCAGGTGTTGATGAAGGTGAAGATAGCCAGGGCACCCACGCCGGGCTTGATCATGGGGAACACCACCGTGGTGAAGGTCTTCAGCTCCCCGGCGCCGTCGATGCGGGCGGCCTCCAGAATCTCGCCGGGGATGCCCTCAGCAAACTGCTTCATCAGGAACACGCCGAAGGGCCAGCCCACCACCGGGAAGATCACCGACCAGAGGGTGTTGGTCAGGTGGAGGGAGGACATCTCCCGCAGCAGGGGGATCAGGATGACCTGCTTGGGCAGGGCCATGGCGCACACGATGAGGGAGAACAGGATGGCCC
>CASTQR010000208.1 GCA_949451265.1 uncultured Eubacteriales bacterium
TAGGGGGCGTAGGCCTCCAGGCCCCGGGCCCCGCAGCCGCAGATGGCGAAGGTAATGGGCTTTGACATGGCGCAATCTCTCCTTTATCACAGGTTCGCCGCCCCGGCGGGGATGCGGCGTTGGAAAACAGGATCTTAAAGGGTAAACTGCGCCGCGCAGAAGGCGGCGTAGATGGCCAGCAGGGCGAAGCCCTGAACCCGGCTCAGCCTCCCCCGGCGCAGGGCGGGGAGTGTCAGCAGGCCCATCACCAGGAACATGACGGGCAGATCCAGCACCAGGGAGGCGTTATACCCGGCGATCTCCGAATTCTGGGGGATGGAAAAGGGGGCCAGGGCCACCGACACGCCGGACACCAGCACCAGATTGAACACGTTGGCCCCGATCACATTGCCCAGGGACAGGGCCCCGTGGCCTTTCGCCAGGGAGGTGATGGCGGTGACCAGCTCGGGCAGGGAGGTGCCCAGGGCCACGAAGGTGAGGGCGATCACCGACTCCGGCACGCCCAGCGCCTGGGCGATGAGGGTGCCGTTGTCCACCAGCAGGTTGGCGCCCACGGCGATCAGCGCCGCCCCGGCCACCAGCAGCACCACGTCCTTGAGGGTGGAGCCGTCCTCCTGGACGGACTCCCCGTGGGGGGCAGGGTTGGGCTGGGCCTTCATCTGCCAGACGGTGGCGATCATGTAGGCCGCGAACAGGGCCAGCAGGCAGAAACCGGCGATCTGGCTGAAATAGCCGGTGGTGTAGGCGATGCCGGCGTAGACGGCGGCGGCGGTGAAGAAGAAGGCCACCGGCAGGCGCAGGGACTTGGGATCCACCTTGCCGGGGCGGATGGCCACGGTGATGGCGGCAATGAGGGCGGTATTGCAGATCACGGAGCCGATGGCATTGCCGTAGGCAATCTCCCCATGGCCGGACAGGGCGGAGGTGGTGGACACCATCACCTCGGGCAGGGTGGTGCCGATGGACACCACCGTGGCGCCAATGAGGAGCTCAGGCAGACGGAAGCGGCGGGCGATGCCGGTGGCGCCGTCCACAAACCAGTCGCCTCCCTTGATCAGAAAGACCAGGCCCACGGCGAACAGAAGAACCGGAATCAGCATTGCAGAAAACCTCCTGCGGTAAAGACGTTAGGACAAAGCCCCTATAGCGTACCCCAAACTTTGGGGCTTGTCAATGACCTTCCACCAACTTTCCCAATAACTTTCCGGGGACGCATTGCCAGCGGGAGCATTCTGTGCTAAAATAGGAGAAAATCCAATTTTGTGAGGAAGAAGGGGACGGGATGGACACTGTTATCCAGAAATTCCGCTCCGCCCTGGGGGGCTTCAACCGCCAGGACGTGCAGGCCTATATCGAACACACCGCCGCCGCCCACCAAAAGGAGCTGGCCCAGCTCCAGGAGCGGGCGGATCTGGCGGAGCGCCGGGCGGAGGAGCTGGAGGCCGCCCTGTCCGGGGCAGAGATTGAAAAGAGCGGCGCGGCGGCGGAGGAGGCCAAGGTGCGCTCCTCCCTGGAGGCGTCCACGAAAACGCTGTCCAAGCTGCGGGGGGAGCTGACCCAGACCGAGTCCAAGCTGGTGGTGGCCAAGAAGGAGCTGGAACGGCTCCAGGCCCAGGTGGGCACCCTGGAGCCTATGGCAACCAGCTACGCCCAGCTGAAGGATCGGGTGGCTACGGTGGAGCTGGACGCCCACCGCCGGGCCCAGGACACGGTGGACGAGGCCAGGGCGGAGGCGGAGAAGATCCGGGCCGACACCCAGCTCTGGCTGGACGGTGTGCTGGAGCAGTACGGCCAGCTCCGCCGGGGGATGGACAAGCTGCTGGAGCAGGCCCAGGCCCTGGGCCGGACAGCGGAGCAGGTGGGGTCGCTGGACGAGGCGGCCCGGGCTCTGCGGGAGCTGGGCGGCAAAGAGGGTACATAATGTGAGGACGCGCCCGTTTCCCAGGGGAGACGGGCGCGTTTTGGCGATTCGCCATTTTTGGGGTGGACGGATGGGGGTGACCAACAAGACCGTCTCCCGCTGGGAGAACGGCAACTATATGCCCGGCGTGGAGGTGCTGCTGATGATGGGAAAGGAATTTGACGTGAGCCTGAACGAGCTGCTGGAGGGCCGGCGGCTGGAGGGGGAGGACTTCCGGGCAGCGGCGGACAGGAATCTGGCCTCCGCCATGGAGAGCCGGTATGTCAGGTTTTGGAAGTGGATGGAGCGGCACGGAACCTACGCTGCGGTGGTGCTTGCGCTGTGCTGTATCATCGGGGTGCTGTCGTTTGTGCTGTACCGGAACCGGGTCACGTACCCCTATGACGCGCTTCCGGTGGGCACGTGGGGGAATGCGTTCGTGTACGCAAGCGACGCGGCCCAGCATGGGGAGTACGTGGTGCTGGATCGGGACGGGCGGTACTACCGTTACCGCCAGTTTGAGCCGCTGGAGCAGGGACGCTGGGAAGCCTGGGGGCCAGACGTCGTCCACCTCACTGTAGGGGGTGAGCGCCGGGATATGGTAATCAAGCGCGAATCACTCTACGCGCCCAACGGGGAGGGGGTGATAGAGCGGTTCCGGTGGATGTCCGGCACACCCAGCTTTATCAACGTATCCCCCGAAGAATTTGAACCGTAAAAACAGCCCGTCCCGAAATCCGGGACGGGCTGTTTGTTTGCGGCAGCTTAATCGTCGCCGAAGCTGATACCCAGCAGGCGGGCCTCCGCGATGATGTCGGACTTGGGGTCGATGGTCTTGAGCTTGCCAGCCACCTCCTTCAGTGGGACGGAGGTGATCACGTGATCCTGTATGGCCACCATATTGCCGTACTCGCCCTTGGAGATCATGAGGGCGGCGGTGGTGCCCAGCCGGGAGGACAGCACCCGGTCGTAGGCGCAGGGGGTGCCGCCCCGCTGCATATGGCCGGGGACGGTGACCCGCACCTCCTTGCCGGTCTTTTTCAGAATCTTGTCCGCGATGGCGTAGGACACGGAGGGGTACTTCTCCAGCAGCTCCGCCATGTGCTGTTTGTACTCCTTCTTGGACATCTCCGACTCCTTCTTGGACATGGCGCCCTCCGCCACCGCCAGGATGGTGAAGCCGTTGCCGGAGGTTGCCCGCTGCTTGATCTTGGCCACCACGGAGTCGATATTATAGGGGATCTCCGGAATCAGGATGATGTCCGCGCCGCCGGCAATGCCCGCGTTCAGGGTGAGCCAGCCCGCCTTGTGGCCCATGA
>CASTQR010000209.1 GCA_949451265.1 uncultured Eubacteriales bacterium
TGGCGGCCCCGGTCTCGGTGGCGTCCGCCAGCCCCTGGGTGGGCTTATAGGTGTCCGAGGTGTAGTACTCGGTGAAGTAGCCGATGGCGCAGCCGCCGGTGAGCCCGCACAGGATGGCGATATACACGCCCCAGCTCCCTAAGAGGAAGTAGGTCAGCGGGGCGGCGGCGATGGCGGCCAGGATGGCGGCGGTATAGGTGCCCTTCCGCAGGGTGCCCAGCAGCTCCCGCTGGGTGGCCCCCTCCTTGGTCTTGATGAGGAACGAGCCCAAAATAGAGCACACGATCCCCACAGCGGCCAGGAGTATGGGCAGCAGCATGGCCTCCCACGCCCTGCCGGAGCCGGAGTAGGCCGCGACCCCTAACGCGAAGGTGGCCAGGATAGAGCCCACGTAGGATTCGTAGAGATCCGCGCCCATGCCCGCCACATCGCCCACGTTGTCGCCCACGTTGTCGGCGATGGTGGCCGGGTTCCGGGGGTCGTCCTCGGGAATGCCCGCCTCCACCTTGCCCACCAGGTCCGCGCCCACGTCGGCGGCCTTGGTGAAGATGCCGCCGCCCACCCGGGCGAACAGGGCCATGAAGGAGGCCCCCATGCCAAACATCACCATAGTCTGGGCGATCTGGGGGGCGTCGTACCCGGCGATGTACTTCAGGATGTGGAACCAGACGGACACGTCCAGCAGGCCCAGCCCCACCACCGTGAAGCCCATCACCGACCCGGCGGAGAAGGCCACGTTCAGCCCCCGGTTCAGGCTCTCGGAGGCGGCCTGGGCGGTGCGGGCGTTGGCGGCGGTGGCCACCTTCATGCCCACGAACCCCGCCAGGGCGGAGTACACCCCCCCGGTGAGGAAGGCGAAGGGGATGAACCAGTTGTCCAGCCGCCGGAACACGCACAGCAGGATCAGCACGGCGAACACCACCGCGAACACCTTGAACACGGTGGCGTACTGGTGGCGCAGGTAGGCGTCCGCCCCCTCCCGGATGGCGGAGGCGATCTTTTTCATGGCGTCGCTGCCCTCGGAGAAGGACAGCACCCGCTTGGCCTGGAACACGGCGAACCCCAGGGCCAGCACCCCCGCGGCCAGCCCCAGCCAGAATAATTGCTGCGTCATAGACGGCATCGCTCCTTTCCCGGCCCCCCGGCGCGCTCCGGGGGGCCTTCTCTTTGTATCTGCTATTTTACACAAACTGGATTGGTTTTGCAAGCTAAATATACGCCTTTTCCCCAAAAGAAGGAAAAGGCGTATACAAAAGAACGATATTTTTTTAACAAGGGGGTCACGACCGCCGCCAGGCGCTCCGGCTGAACAGCACCAGGATGGGGTACATCTCCAGCCGCCCCAGCACCATGAGGAAGGACAGCACCAGCTTGCTCAGCACCGAGAAGGCGGCGAAATTCCCCGCCGGCCCCACCAGCTCCAGCCCCGGCCCCACGTTGCTGATGCAGGTGATGACGGCGGTGAGGGTAGTGCCGAAGGAGAAGTTGTCCAGCCCCACCACAATGGCCGCCCCAAACACCAGGGACAGGTTGATGATAAAATAGCACTGGGTGGTGTGGAGGGTGGCCTCCGGCAGGGGGGCGCCGTCCAGCCGCACCACCGACACCGCCCTGGGGTGGATGATGGAGCGCACCTCCCGGGCGGCGGAACGGATGAGGATTAAGATCCGGCTGCACTTGATGCCGCCGCCGGTGGAGCCCGCGCAGGCCCCGATGAGGGTCAGCACCACCAGCAGCATTTTGGAGAACTCCGGCCACAGGTCGTAGTTGGCGGAGGAGAACCCGGTGGTGGACACGATGGAGGCCACCTGGAAGGCGGCGTACCGCACGCACTCCCCGATCCCGTCGTAGATCCCCCGGATGTTCCAGGCGATGGCGGCCACGGACACCGCCACCATGATCAGGAAGAACCGCAGCTCGTCGCTTTTCAGCGCCTGCTTCGCCTTGCCGGTGAGGATGAGGAAATAGACGGCGAAGTTCACCGAGAACAGCAGCATAAAGACGGTGATGATGATCTCCACGGCGGGGTTGCCGAAGGAGCCCACCGACGCGTTCATCCGGGAGAAGCCGCCGGTGCCCGCGGTGGACATGGCGTGGGTCACCGCGTCGTACCACCCCAGCCCCGCCAGCCGCAGCAGCAGCGTCTCCAGCACCGTGAGGGCCAGATAGATGGCGTACAGCACCTTGGAGGACTGGGACGCCCGGGGCATCAGCTTGCTTTTCACCGGGCCGGGGCTCTCCGCCCGGATGAGGAAGTTGGAGCTGATCCCCAGGAAGGGCAGCAGGGCGGCGGTGAGCACCAGCACCCCCATCCCCCCCAGCCAGTGGGTGAGGGACCGCCAGAACAGCAGGCCCATGGGCAGGCCCTCGATGGCGGTCAAAATGGTGGCCCCGGTGGTGGTGAAGCCCGAGATGGTCTCAAAGAAGCAGTCCACATAGGGCCCGAACCGCCCGGAGAACCAGAAGGGCAGCGCCCCGAACACCCCGAACAGCACCCAGATCAGCCCCACGGTAAAGAAGCCCTCCCGGGCGAAAAAGTCCTTCCGGGGCTTCAGCAGGAACACGGGCACGCAGGCCGCCGCCAGGATGATAAGGATGGAGGACAAAAAGGGGATGGGGTTCTCCCCGTAGGCCAGGGCCACCCCCATGGGCAGCAGCATGGCCGCCGCCTCCAGCAGCAGGGTAAAGCCCGTAATGCGCAGCACCAGCTTGAAGTTCATGCCCTCAGCCCCCCGCCCGCAGGCCGCCGCCCTCGTAGATGTCGTTCAAATCCAGGATGCCGCTGTCCTTGGCCACCACGATCACGTTGTCCCCGCCCTCCAGGGTGGTGGAGCCCTCCGGGATGATGACCTTGGCCCCCCGGACGATGACGGCGATCAGCACGCCCTTTTTCAGCCGCAGCTCCTTCAGCGGCACCCCCAGATGCTGGGTGGACGGGGCCACCACGAACTCCATGGCCTCCGCCCGGCCCTCGGCGATGCGGTACAGGGCGGTCATGGTGCTGCCCTTGGAGTTTTGCAGGCCCCGGATCATCCGCAGGATCTGCCCCGCCGTGGTGAGCTTGGGGGAGACGACGGACTCCACCCCGGCGGAGTGGGCGATGGAGGTGTAGTTCTGCCGGTTGGATTTCGCCACCACCTTGGACACCCCCGCCTGGTGGGCGTAGAGGGAGATGATCAGGTTGTCCTCGTCCCGGTCG
>CASTQR010000210.1 GCA_949451265.1 uncultured Eubacteriales bacterium
GTAGATCTCGGAGCAGGGGCCGCAGGGGCCGGAGCCGTGCTCCCAGAAATTGTCCGCCTTACCGAACTTGAAAATGCGGTCCTCGGGGATGCCGATGACCTCGTGCCAGATGCGGAAGGCCTCGTCGTCAGCGGGGGTGGTCTCGTTGCCGGCAAAGACGGAGGGATACAGACGCTCCGGGTCCAGGCCCACCCACTCCGGGGAAGTGAGGAACTCCCAGGCGTAGGGGATGGCCTCCTTTTTGAAGTAGTCGCCGAAGGAGAAGTTGCCCAGCATCTCGAAGTAAGTGCCGTGGCGGGCGGTCTTGCCGATGTTCTCAATGTCGCCGGTGCGGATGCACTTCTGGCAGGTGCACACCCGGTGGCGGGGGGGCTCCTCCTCCCCGGTAAACCAGGGCTTCATGGGGGCCATGCCGCTGTTGATGAGCAGCAGGGACGCGTCGTTCTGGGGGATCAGGGAAAAGCTGGGCAGGCGGAGATGGCCCTTGGATTCAAAGAATTTCAGGAACATCTCCCGCAGCTCGTTCAGACCGTAGGGTTTGGGTTCTTTCATGTTGAATACCTCCGTTTTAATTGTTGGTTGGGCGGGCGGCCGAAGGCCGCCCCTACTGTACCTTGGCCTCGATGCCCATCAGCTCCATATCAACGCTGTAGGCCACCCGGTACATGACGCTCTTCTTCTCGTGCTTGCAGTAGATTACCGCCGTGCCGTACTCCTCGCCGGTGTCTTTGAGCTTCTGTCCGGTGGTCATAGCCTCGGTTTCCTTGACATAGTCCTTGGCCTTTTCCAGCCGCTCGGCCATATAGTCCTGGATGGCCTCCGGGCTGGAGGTCTCCCGGGCGTCGGACCGGAGGAGGTCGTAGACCTCCTGCCACTCCCCGGCGTTGAGCATAGCGACCACCTCCCGGCCCCGCTCCAGCACGGTCTCCTCCTCCATCCCCTCGGGCAGGGGATTGCCGGAAACCTTACAGCCGGCCAGCAGGACCAGCGCCCCCAGAACGGCCAGCATAAGGGCAATTTTTCTCCGCATACTTCCTCCTTCCGTCAAAAAACCGCCCCTGACACCATGTCAGGGGCGGAAGACTCCACGGTACCACCCTGATTATCCCCGCGGGCGGGGCGTCTCAAGCAGTCCGGTCACGGGGACAGGCCGTCCCGGTCGTCCCGGGCCGCTCAGGAGTGGCCCGCGCGTTCCGTCTCAGCCGGGGGCTTTCACCCTCCCCCCTCGCTTTGGGCCGCTGGAAACGCGCTTGGCTCCGTCGTCACATTTTACCGGGATATTGTATCACATTTTCCCGGATTGTCAACCGTTTCGGGAAAAATTATCCCTCTTTCTCCAGGGTAGCCAGTTTCAGGCAGGTACAGAACACCTTGGCGGCCAGCTCCACGTCCTTCAGCGGTGGGAAGGAGGGGGCGATGCGGATGTGGCTGTCCTGGGGGTCCTTTCCGTAGGGGTAGGCGGCTCCGGCGCCGGTGAGGACCAGTCCGGCCTCCTTGCACAGCTCCACCGTCCGCCGGGCACAGCCGGGGCGGGTGTACATGCTGATGAAGTAGCCGCCGCTGGGGTTGGTCCAGCTGGCGATGCCCAGGGGCTTGATCTCCTCGTCCAGCTCTGTGAGGAAGGCGTCGAACCGGGGGCGCAGGGCGTCGGCGTGCCGCTTCATCATGTTCAGGGTGTGGGCCTTGTCCTTCAGGAAGCGTACCTGACGCAGCTGGTTCACCTTGTCGCCGCTGATCATCTGCGCGTCGGCCAGGCCGCAGAGATAGTCGATGTTGGCCTTGCTGGCCGCCAGCACCGACATGCCCGCCCCGGGGAAGGTGATCTTGGAGCTGGAGGCAAACTCCACCACCATGTCCGGGCTTCCCGCCTGGGCGCACAGCTTCAAAATGTCGGGGAAGGGCACATAGTCCCCCCGGATCTCGTGGACGCAGTAGGCGTTGTCCCACACCACCACGAAGTCGGGGGCCGCCGGCTTCAGGGCGGCGAAGCGGCGGATAGTCTCGTCGGAATAGATATGGCCGTCCGGGTTGGAGTATTTGGGCACGCACCAGATACCCTTTACCTTGGGGCCGGCGGCCAGCCGCTCCACCTCGTCCATATCCGGGCCGCTGTCCCGCATCTGCACCGGGATCATCTCGATGCCGAAGGACTCGGTAATGCGGAAGTGCCGGTCATAGCCGGGGACGGGGCAGAGGAATTGAATGCCCTTTTGCTGGGACCAGGGCGCTTCGCTGTGGAGCAGTCCGTTGCTCCAAGCCTTGGCGATCAGGTCGTACATCATGTTCAGGCTGGAGCTGCCCCCCACGAAGCACTGCTCCGGCGTCACGTCCAGAAGCTCGGCCCAATAGGCCCGGGCGCTGGGCATTCCGGCCAGCTCGCCGTAGTTCCGGGCGTCCACACCGTTGTCGATACAGTCGTCAAAGTCCAGGGCGGTGAACAGGTCCCGGGACAGCTCCAGCTGCTCCAGGCTGGGCTTGCCCCGGGCGATGTTCAGCGACAGCCCCAGCTCCTTCCACTTTTCAAACTCCTCTTTTACCGCGGCGTATTTAAATTCTTTCATCGTTGCTCCTTTCAGCGTGTTGTTTCTGTCTCTCTCTCAGCGGACGGGGTCATACCAAATTGCACAGCAGGGCCGCGCCCACCACCCCCGCGTCGTTGCCCAGGGAGGCCTTTTCAATGCGGGTGTGGTTGCTCTTGTCAAAGCTGCCCCGCCAGACCAGCTCCCGCAGGGGGTTGAGGAGCAGGTCGTCCTCGGCGTTGCTCACACCGCCGCCCAGGCAGATGATCTCGGGCTGGAGGATGTTCACCAGGTTAATCATCCCCACCGACAGCCCCTGGAGGTAGTTTGCCAGCACCCGCTTGGCGGCGGCGTCCCCCAGGCGGGCGGCCTGGAAGGGGGTGCGGCCCTGGACCTTGAAGCTGTCCCCCTCCACCAGCTCCCACAGCTTGCTGCTCCGGTCCCGCTCCATCTCCAGCTGGGTGAGCTGAATCAAAGCGGTGGCCGAGCCGTACCGCTCCCAGCAGCCCCGGCCTCCGCAGCCGCACAGGATGCCGTTGGGCTGAATAATCATGTGGCCGATCTCCATGCCGGAGTTGGCGAAGCCGGTGAACAGCTTGCCGCCCACCACCATGCCGCCGCCGATGCCGGTGCCCAGGGTGACCATCACCGCCGGGTCGCAGCCCTTGGCCGC
>CASTQR010000211.1 GCA_949451265.1 uncultured Eubacteriales bacterium
GGGCGGCGGTGATGGCCTCCTGGAGGGTGTTGCCGTGGGTGCCCACCTCCACCAGCAGGGTGCCGGTGGACAGGTGCTGGTTGAACCGGGAGCCCCGCAGCACCACCGGGCGGGCCAGGGTGGCCCACTTTTGGGAGACGGCGTCCTGGATGCCCAGGGCCAGGGACAGGTTTACCTTCCAGTTGGGGTGGACCTGCCCCCCGGCGTCGCTGCCCAGCACCATCATCACCTGGGCGCAGTGGTCCACCGTCCCGGCCACCACCTTGTAAATGGTGCCGTCGCTGGCCACCAGGGCGTCCCGGTGGACGTCCAGCAGGAGGACCACGGAGGGGTTTTCCTTCAGCAGGGCCGTCACCCCCTCCAGGGAGCGCTGGTAGGCGGCGTTGTAGCTGGGGTAGTCGTAGAGGGTCTTGTCGTGGATCACCTCCACCCCCGCCGCCTCGAACACCGCCGCCATCTCCTCCCCCACCCGCACCATGTTCTGCTCGGTATTCAGGGTGCGGTAGCTGTCGCTCTCCTCGTACACGTCCTCCCCGTCCATGGTGTAGGCCTCGGTGGCGTGGGAGTGGTAGATCAGCACCTTGGGGCCCTCCCCCTGGGCGGACAGGGCGGGGGCCGCCGCCCGCAGCGCGTCAATGTCGATGGTGTAGTCCGTGTGGTTGTAGACGGACAGGTTCCCCGACGTGATGTACTTGGCGGAGGCGCCCGCCACCATGGTCTTGGCGATGATGCCCTCCGGGGCGGTGGTGGTGGTGGGCAGGTTGTGCTCCTCCTCGCCGTCGTCCGGGTCCAGCTCCTCCGGATCCTGGGCGGGGGAGGGGGAGGGGCCGTCCTGGCCCGGCAGGCTCTCCTTGGGGGGCACCACCCCGGACAGCAGGGAGGACTGGGCCAGCACCAGCCTGTCCCAGCCGGACAGGCCGTCCTCCTGCCGGGGCGTGCCCAGCTCCGCCGAGAGCAGGGCGGTGGCAATCCGGGCGCTGTCCGCCAGCTTGAACAGGTTTCCCGCCGCCGCGCCGGGGTCCCCCACCAGCCACAGCAGCCACAGCCCCAGCCCCGCCACCAGCGCCGCCAGGGCCAGGCGCGGCAAGCGCAGCAGGGGGCGGGTTGTCCTTCTCTTTCGCATTTGCGATCACCTCCCTGGATGATATGCGGGAGGCGGGGAAAATAGACGCTTGACAATTCAGGTTGCCCGAGTTATACTCCGTATGAAAAGTATAACTAATAGGAGATGTTGCTATGAAGATGAAGCTGCCGAAGGATCAGTTCCTTTCCACCGTTCGGGTGGGGGACAAGGGCCAGATCGTCATCCCCAAGGAGGTGCGGGACCTGTTCGAGATCGAGCCGGGGGACAGCCTGCTGCTGATGGCCGACAAGAAGAAGGGCATCGCCATCGTGGGCTTCGACGGCATGATGGACTTTATGAGCGAGTCCCTCCGGCAGGGCAGGCAGGCCCGGGAGGGGCAGGGGGAGGGAGCCAAATGAACGCCATCCGGATCACCGGGCTGTCCCGGGACTACGGGAAGCGCCGGGTGGTGGACAAGCTGAACCTCACCGTGGGGTCAGGGGAACTGTTCGCCCTGCTGGGCGTCAACGGGGCGGGGAAGTCCACCACCATCAAAATGCTGTGCTGCCTCACCGTCCCCACCGAGGGGGACGCGGAGCTGATGGGCCACAGCGTCCGCACGGACGGGCGCCGGGCCAAGGAGATTTTAGCCGTCTCCCCCCAGGAGACGGCGGTGGCCCCCAACCTCACCGTCCGGGAGAATTTGGAGCTGATGGCCGGGGTGTACCGCCGCCCCAAGGAGCGGGCGGGGGAGGTCATGGAACGGCTGGGGCTGGAGCCCTGGGCGCGGCACCGGGCGAAAACCCTGTCCGGCGGGTGGAAGCGGCGGCTGTCCATCGCCATGGCCCTGGTGTCCCAGCCGGAAGTGCTGTTCCTGGACGAGCCCACCCTGGGGCTGGACGTGCTGGCCCGGCGGGAGCTCTGGGGCGTGATCCGGGGCTTGAAGGGGCGCACGGCTATCGTGCTGACCACCCACTACCTGGAGGAGGCGGAGGCCCTGGCCGACCGCATCGGCATCATGGCGGCGGGGAAACTCCGGGCCGTGGGCACGGCGGCGGAGCTGAAGGCCCTGGCTGGCTGTGAGAAATTCGAGGACGCCTTTGTGGCGCTGGCGGGAGAGGGGGTGGCGTCATGAGGGTGACGGCCTTCGCGCGGCGCAATTATAAGGAGCTGATCCGAGATCCGCTGACCCTGTTCTTCGGGCTGGGGTTCCCCCTGGTGCTGCTGCTGATGATGAACCTCATCCAGCGCAATGTGCCGGTGCGCATTTTTGAGCTGGACACCCTGGCCCCGGGGATGGCCCTGTTCGGGCTCACGTTCCTGGCCCTGTTCTCCGGGCTGCTGCTGGCCCGGGATCGGACTTCCGCGTTCCTGGCCCGGCTCACCGCCTCCCCCATGACGGCGGCGGATTTCCTGCTGGGCTACCTGCTCCCCCTGCTGCCCCTGGCGGTGGGGCAGAGCATCATTTGCCTGGGGGCCGCCGTGGCCCTGGGCCTGCCGGTGAGCTGGAACCTGCTGGCGGTGGTGGGGGCGCTGATCCCCTCCGCCCTGCTGTTTATCGGCCTGGGCCTGCTGTGCGGCGCCCTGTTCAACGACAGGCAGGTGGGGGGCGCCTGCGGGGCCCTCCTCACCAACGTAACGGCGTGGCTGGCGGGGATCTGGTTCGACCTGTCCCTCATGGGCGGCGGGTTCAAGACCTTTGCCTACCTCCTGCCCTTCGCCCACGGGGCGGACGGCGCCAAGGCCGCCCTGGCCGGGGACTGGGCCGCCCTGCCGGGGCACCTGCTCTGGGTGTGCGGCTGGGCGGCGGTGGTGATGGCGGCGGCGGTGCGGCTGTTTCGCTGGAAAATGGTGGAACATTAGGGGGAAAGCCGCTGCTTTCTGACACAAGCGGCGGCTTTTTCCGGCCAGCTTTCCCAGGCAGGGCCTTGCAATCCTTGTCCCCTTGTGGTAAAATAGCCTATCATCCCAAGGCGGCGCCGACGCGCCGCTAAAGCAAGGAAAGGTGAGGAACAATGGGCTTTTTCAGCAGCACACCGAGGACAGACGCGCAGTACCCCATCGCTGTGGAAGGGGAGAAACCCCAGGAGAGCCTGCCGCCCCCCCAGAAGGTGGCCAGCACCCTGA
>CASTQR010000212.1 GCA_949451265.1 uncultured Eubacteriales bacterium
TTCTGGCGGCGGTGGCACATCTCCCTGTCCTCCTGGTTCCGGGACTACCTGTACATACCCCTGGGCGGGAACCGGAACGGGAAGGCCGCCACGGCCCGGAACAAGCTGATCGTGTTTTTCTCCACCGGCCTGTGGCACGGGGCCAACTGGACCTTTGTGCTGTGGGGCCTGTGGCACGGGCTGTTCTCCTCCCTGGAGGACGCCGGCATCATCCCGAAACGCCTGCGGGAATCGACCCTCTCCCACCTGTACACCATGCTGGAGGTGGTGCTGGGCTTCGTCCTGTTCCGGGCGGACAGCCTGTCCGCCGCCGGGGTGATACTGGGGCAGATGTTCGCCGGGTTCGATTTTGCCCCGGCCCACACCCTGACCCTCATCGCCCTGCTGGACCGGCGGACAGTGTTCTTCCTGGCGTCCGGGATCCTGCTGGCCTTCGGCCTGCCCCAGCGGCTGGCGGGGCGGCTGTCCAGGCCCCTGCCGGAGGACGCGTGCCAGTGGGCGCGGGCGGGCGGGTGCGCCCTGCTGTTCGCGCTGTGCGTCCTCAACCTGTCCGCCGCCGCCTTCAACCCGTTTATCTATTTCCAATTTTAAGAGGGACGCCCATGAAGCTGAAAACAAAAGCGGAACTGGCCATGGGGCTTTTCCTGTGCGCCTGCCTGATCCCGTCGGCGGGGATGCTGTTCCTGCCGGAGGATCCCCCGCCGCCAACCAGATCCTGGCCCCGCCGCCCTCCCTCACCACCCGGGACGGGGGGCTGAACCCCCAGGCGCTGGACGAGGTGACGGACTACGCCGCCGACCATTTCGCCCTGCGCCAGCGGTTCATCACCGCCAACGCCGCCCTGGAGGCAGCGTTGTTCGGCACGTCCGCCCAGGACAGCGTGGTACTGGGGCGGGAGGGCTGGCTGTTCTACCGGGAGACGGTGGACGATTATTTACATACCGATCCCCTGACGGAGCGGGAGCTGTTCTCCGCGGCCCGGACGCTGGCCCTGCTGACGGAATACGCCCAGAGCCGGGGGGCGTCGCTGACCTTCACCGCGGCCCCCAACAAGGCGTCGCTGTACCCCCGGTATCTGCCCTTTGTGGGCAAGCCCCTGGAGGGGCGGGACGACATCGACCGCCTGATCCCCCTGCTGGAGGGGCAGGGGGTGGCCTGCGCCGACCTGTTCACCCCCTTCCGGGCGGCGGATCAGACGCTGTACTACCCCGCCGACTCCCACTGGACGAGCCGGGGGGCGGCGCTGGCCCACGACACGCTGATGGACGCCCTGGGCCGGGAGGGCATCCGGTGGTTCACCCAGCCCGGGCACACCGTCCGCGATCACCGGGGGGATCTGTACGAGATGCTGTACCCCACCGGCGGGGCGCTGGAGGAGGACGTGGAATTCGACCGGCCCTTTACCTTCACCGCCGTGCGGCCCATCCGCAGCCCGGAGGACCTGCGCATCCAGACGGAGAGCCCCGGACAGGCGGGGAGCCTGCTGATGTTCCGGGACTCCTTCGGGAACAACCTGTACCCCTTTATGGCCCAGTCCTTCGGGAAGGCGGTGTTCAGCCGCTCCATGCCCTTCCAGATGGCCCTGCTGGACGAGACGGGGGCGGACACGGTGGTGATCGAGCTGGTGGAGCGCAACCTCAGCTGCCTGGCCCGCCGCGCCCCCATCTTCCCCGCCCCCCTGCGGGCGCTGACGGGGGAGCCTGCCCAGGGGGAGGCCGCGGCCCGGATTACCGTCCGGGACGACGGGAAGCTGGAGGGGTATACCTGCCTGGAGGGCGCCCTCACCGGCCCCGTGGACACGGATTCCCCGGTCTATGTCCAGCTTGGGGAGGCCCTTTACGAGGCCAGCCCCGCCGGAGGGGCGGAGGAGGGCTGGCCCTTCACCCTGTATGTGCCCGGCGGAGCGCCGCTGGACGGCGTCCGGGTGCTCTACCTGCGGGACGGCCAGGTTCTGGCCGCCGGGCGGGTGGAGCTTGGAAGCCCGGAATAATTCCCTGAAAAAGGAGCAGTACACCATGAAAAAGAAGCTGATCCCGCTGCTGGCGGGCGCCCTGTCCGCCGCCCTGCTGCTGTCCGCCTGCGGCGGGCGGACGGAGCCCACGCCGGAACCCGCCGTCCCGCCCGCCCCGTCCCAGGAGGCGCGGCCCACGGCGGCGGTGACCTCCCTGCCGGAGACGCCCCCGCCCGGCCCGACGACGGACGCCCCGTCGGAACCCGCGCCGGAATCCACCCCGGCCCCCACCGCCCCGGCGGAGACGGCAAAGCCTACCCCGACGCCCGCCCAGGCCGGCACGCCCAAGCCGGAGCCCACCCAGGCCCCCGCCGTCAACACCCCCGCCCCCACACCAAAGCCCACCCCCGCCCCTACCCCGGAGCCCACGCGGGAGCCCCCCGCCGTCACCAAGCAGGCGGCCATGGCCTACATCGGGCAGAGCGCCGCCAGCCTGGCCGCCGCCCTGGGCCAGCCCCTGTCCAAGGACTACGCCCCCAGCTGCATGGGCAGCGGGGAGGACGGCGAGTGGAGCTACCCGGGCTTTACGGTGTACACCTACCGGGAGGGCGGCTCTGAGACTGTGGTGGACGTGATCTGAGTTCACGAAGGAGAACGCCATGAGAGTGCGCAGAATACTATGTGCCGCGCTGGCGGCGCTGTTCCTGCTCCCGGCAGGGTGCCAGGCCGCCGGGCCCGCGGAAACCGCCCCAGCGCCCACCTCCGCGCCCCCGGAGACGGACGCGCCCCCCACCGAGGAACCCGCGCCCACCCCGGAGCCGGAGCTCTGGGATCCGGAGCACAGGCTGGGGTTCAGCTTCACCCCGGCGAAGGGGCTTGAGCTGCCCGTCCGGGGGGCCACGGGGTACGCCTCGGTGAAGCTGCCCCTGTGGCCCGGCCTGCCCCAGGGGGAGGCCGGCAAGCTGGCGACCATCTATGCCCCGCCGGAGCCCGCGCCTGCCGTAGAGACAGCGGAGGCGGCCCAGCCCGCCGCCCTGGCGGACGCTCCCGCCGGGGAACCGGAGGAGCCCGCCCCCACCGCCGGGGCGGAAGAATCCCCGCAGCCCACAGAGAGCCTGCCCGCGGAAAGCGGCCAGCCCACCGGGGAACCGGAGCCCACGTCCGGGCCAGAGCCCTCCGCCGAGCCCACGGAGCCCGTCCCGGAGCCCACACCGGAACCTACGCCGGA
>CASTQR010000213.1 GCA_949451265.1 uncultured Eubacteriales bacterium
CCCTCGTCCCGGTAGGCGGCGGTGGGCAGGATGAAGTGCCCCGCCACCAGGGCGGAATCCAGCACGCCGCAGGAGCCGTAGACCAGCACTTTCTTCGCGCCCAGGGCCAGCGCCTCCTCCAGTAGGCCCGCGGCCCCCGAGCCGCCGATGAGGACTTGGAAAATCCCCAGGCTCCGGCCGTTCCAGTCCAGCTTATAGACCGGGATATCCTGTCCGGCCCGGAGCATGGCGGCGATTTCCGTTTTACAGATCTCCCGCAGGATTTGGAAGGATTTCTCCTCAAAGGTCATGATAATGGTTTCCGGGAAGCCCTCCACCGGGCGGATTATGTGGCTGGGTTCCAGGATTGCTTCGGAATTGGGGTCGAAGGTGTTGAATAAGCTCATTTTCATTACCTCCTATCGGATGAGTACAGCCTTCCCCCTTTCAGGGGGAAGGTGGCATTTGCGAAGCAAATGACGGATGAGGGCGCGGTGATACAGCGCAACCCCTTGCAGCCCCCTCATCAGTCTCGCTTCGCTCGACAGCTTCCCCCCACAGGGGGGAAGCCTTCAATGGCACTGCGCCCAGGTGCGCCCCGCTTTGGCGTCCGCCACCAGCGGCACCGCCAGCGCCGCCACCCCCTCCATCTCCTCCTGGAGCAGGGCCTTCACCCGCTCCGCCTCGGACTCCGGGCACTCCACGATGAGCTCATCGTGAACCTGCAAAACCAGTCGGGCCTCCAGCTTCTCCGCCCGCAGGCGGGCGTCTACCTTAATCATAGCCAATTTGATGATATCCGCCGCCGTGCCTTGGATGGGCATATTCAGCGCCACCCGCTCCCCAAACGAGCGGGTATTGAAGTTGGAGCTTTTCAGCTCCGGCAGCCAGCGCCGCCGCCCGTACATGGTGGACACACAGCCGTCCTCCCGGCCCTGCTCCACCACCCGGTCCATATAGGAGCGCACCCCGGAGTAATGCTCAAAATATTTCTCCATATACTCCTTGGCCTGAGCCACGGTGACGTGGATGTCCTCCGACAGGGAGTAGGCGGAAATGCCGTACACGATGCCGAAGTTCACCGCCTTTGCCGCCCGGCGCAGCTCCGGGGGCACTTGGTCTTGGGGCAGGCCGAACACTTGGGAGGCGGTGACGGTGTGGATGTCCACGCCGGAGTTGAAGCCGTCGATCATGGCGCTGTCCCCGGACATATGGGCCAGCAGCCGCAGCTCGATCTGGGAGTAGTCCGCGTCCACCAGCACCTTCCCCTTGGGGGCCGTGAACATTTTCCGCATTTCCGCCCCCAGCGGGGTGCGCACGGGGATGTTCTGCAAATTGGGCTCGGTGGAGGATAGCCGCCCGGTGGCGGTGACGGTGTTCTGGAAGCTGGTGTGGATCCGCCCGTCGGCGGCGATGACCTTGCCCAGCCCCTCCACATAGGTGGAGTTCAGCTTGGTGAGCTGGCGGTAGTCCAGCACCCTGCCCACGATCTCATGCTGGGGGCGCAGCTTTTCCAGTACGTCTACATTGGTAGACCAACCGGTTTTCGTCTTTTTCACCGGAGGCAGGCCCAGCTTGTCAAACAGGATGTGCCCCAGCTGCTTGGGGGAGAGGATGTTGAAGTCCTCCCCGGCCAGCCGGTAGATCTCGGCTTTGAGCGTGTCAATGCCCAGCTGGAGCTGCTTGCCGAAGTCGGTGAGGGCCTGGGCGTCCACCAGCACGCCCGCCCGCTCCATCCGGGCCAGCACCGGGCACAGGGGCAGCTCGATGTCCGTCAGGACGGACAGCAGGCCGTATTCCTCCAATTTCGGCTTGAACAATTCGTAAAACGCCTCGATCCAGGCGGTGTCCTCGTACCACGCGGTCTGGGCCTTTAAGCCGTCGTCCAGCAGGGAGAAGGCCGTCTCGTCCTTGTAGGCGGCGGACTGCTCCACCTCCTTCTTGAAGTAGGACACCGCCAGCTTCCTTAGCTCGTAGCTGCCCGCCGTGGGATCCAGGAGGTACGCCGCCAGCTCCGTGTCGAACACGAAGCCCTCCGGCGCGACCCCCTCGTCCAGCAGGGCGCGGCACAGCTCCTTGACGCCGTGGGTGACCTTTTTCACCTTGGGGCCGAACAGGGCGGAGAGCAGGGCGTGGTAGTCCCCCTCGTAGGCGGCGGCGCGGACATCGTACAGGTACGCCTGCCTCCCGTCCCCCTCGCTGACGGACACCGCCACCCCCGCCAAATCGGGCAGGGGCAGGACAGCCGCGCAGTCCGCCCCCTCCCATTTGGGCAGGGCGGCGGCATAGTCGGCGGCGGTGAGGACGGGAACCACCGTCACCTGAACCTCGTCCGGCTCCTGGGCGGCCTCCGCCGCCTGGGGGCCGGGGGTGAGCTTCAGCTTGTCAATGAGCTTGGTGAACTCCAGGTTCAGCAGGAGCTGGTACAGCGCCGATTCGTTGAAGGGCCGGCGCTTGGCGTCCGCCGGGTCGAAGCCCATGGGGGCGTCGCAGCGGATGGCCGCCAGCTCCTTGCAGAGCTTGGCGCTGTCCGCCCCCTCGGTGAGCTTCTTCACCAACCCCGGCTTGGCGGGGGTATCCGGGGCAGAACAGATGTCCGGCATATGGTCATAGAGGTGCTCCACTGTGTGGTAGAGCTGGATCAGGGCCAGGGCGGTCTTTTCCCCCACACCCTTCACGCCGGGGTAATTGTCCGACGTATCCCCCATGAGGGCCTTCAGGTCGATCATGTGGATGGGGTCGAAGCCGTACGACCCCCGGAACTCGTCCGGGGTAACGTCCCGCGTGGTGGTCTGGCCCATGCGGGTGGACACCAGCTTTACGGTGGTATGATCGTCCACCAGCTGGAGGGCGTCCTTGTCCCCGGTGACGATCACTGTGTCCCCGCCCTGGCTGGCGTTCACCCTCGCCATGGTGCCCAGCAGGTCGTCCGCCTCCCAGCCCTCCAGCTCATAGCGGCGGATGTTCATGGCGTCCAGCACCTCCTTCAGCACCGGCATCTGGACCGCCAGTTCCTCCGGCATCCCCTTGCGCTGGGCCTTGTACTCGGCGAAGGCCTTGTGCCGGAAGGTGGGGGCCCGCAGATCGAAGGCCACCGCCAGCCCCTCGGGCTGCTCCTCGTCCAGCAGCTTGAACAGGATGTTCAGGAAGCCGAAGATGGCGTTGGTGGGCAGGCCCTCCCGGGTGGACAGGTTCTGGC
>CASTQR010000214.1 GCA_949451265.1 uncultured Eubacteriales bacterium
GCCACGCCATCGAGGTGGCCTGGGACCGGGGCGATCTGGAGACGCTGCAAAAGTATTTTGGCTACACCGTGTCCAACGCCAAGGGCAAGCCCACCAACAGCGAGTTTATCGCCATGATCGCCGACCGGATCTCCCTGGACGACGACCGGCGGATCAGTTAACGGGGACATAAGAAGGGGCGCTGTGCACGGCACAGCGCCCCCTTTTCCATTTCCAGTTACGCGTTGGAGCTGTTGATGTACTCCTCCTGCTCGGGGGTCAGCTTGTCGATGGACAGCCCCAGGGCCGCCAGCTTGGCCCAGCCGATCTGGTCGTCGATCTCAGCGGGGATCTGGTACAGCTTCTTTTCCAGCTCCCCCTTGTGCTTGGCCACCCACTCGGCGGCCAGGGCCTGGACAGAGAAGGACATATCCATGATCTCGGCGGGGTGCCCGTTGCCGCCCGCCAGGTTCACCAGCCGGCCCTCGGCTAAGACGTTCAGCACCTTACCGCCGGGCAGGCGGCAGCCGGTGATGCCCTCCCGCTGTTCCCAAGTCTCCTCGGCGTTCTCAAACAGCCAGTGCACATCCACCTCGCAGTCGAAGTGGCCCGCGTTGGACAGCAGGGCGTTGGGCTTCATCACGGCGAAATGTTCGGCGGTGATCACGTCCTTGCAGCCGGTGACGGTGACGAACACATCCCCCAGGGGGGCGGCTTCCGCCATGGTCATCACCCGGAAGCCGTTCATGGTGGCGTCCAGCGCCTTGAAGGGGTCGATCTCGGTGACGATCACGCTGGCGCCCATGCCCGCCGCCCGCAGGGCCACGCCGGAGCCGCACCAGCCGTATCCCGCCACCACCACGGTCTTGCCCGCCACCACCAGGTTGGTCATGTGCATGATGGCGTCCCACACGGACTGGCCGGTGCCGTACTTGTTGTCGTAGTAGTGCTTGCACTTGGCGTCGTTTACCGCCATCATGGGGCAGGGCAGGGTGCCCTCCCGCTCCCGGGCCTTGAGGCGGAGGATGCCGGTGGTGGTCTCCTCGCAGCCGCCCAGCAGGCAGTCGGCGAAGGGGGCGCACTTGCCCGCCAGCAGGTTCACCAGATCCCCGCCGTCGTCAATGACGATGTGGGGGTGGCACTTCAGGGTCTCCACCAGGTGGGCCTCGTACTCCGCGGGGGTGGAGCCGTGCCACGCGAACACGTTCACCCCACGGGCCGCCACGGCGGCGGCCACGTCGTCCTGGGTTGACAGGGGGTTGGAGCCGGTGAGGTGGACCTCCGCCCCGCCGGCCTTCATCACCAGGGCCAGGTTGGCGGTCTTGGCCTCCAGGTGGACGGAGACGGCCACCCGCAGGCCCTTGAAGGGCTGCTCCTTCACGAAACGGGCCTCGATCTGGGACAGGGCGGGCATGTGGCTGCGCACCCAGTCGATTTTGCGGTGGCCGGAGGGGGCCAGGGCGGGGTCGCGGATGATGCTCATAAATATAACTCCCTTTCAGGCGGTAATTTGGCAAGCCCAGTATAGCACAGGGCGAGGGTGTTTTCAAGCGGGGGGGTAATTTATCCCGGACGACTGGCCGATCAATCGGTGTTTACCAACGCGTCATATTTCTTTTAAACTTTGCAGTATACGCCTGCTTTAATTCACCGGCAGATATTCCATAACATAGCAAAACATCATTGTAATACATCAGAACATCAGCCATTTCTTCAACAAGGCTTTTTCTTAACTCCTCGTCATCAGATGCTTTTGTGCCTCCGTGTTTTTTGATAATATCAATCACTTCACCAATTTCGCCGATCATCCAAAGCAGCTTGTGTTTACCTGTTTCAGGCGAAAGTTTTTCCCATTTATCTTTGTATTTGTCCTGAAGTCTTGTCTGCATATCTAACATTTCTTTTATGCTGAAATCAAACATAAATCTACTCCTTTCAAATACTGGTTTGTCAAACTTATCGTATGATTGCCGGAAAAGAAGGGAGGCCGCGGACACACGCCGCAGTTCCCCTCTTTTCCTCAATGCTTCTCCGCCAGCAGCTCCGCCCGCACGTCCCACAGCTTCTGGGACAGGTCCACATAGTAGTTGTGGGGGAACTCGAACCGCTTCACCTCGTCCCACAGGTTGTCCACCTCCCGCAGGCAGTGGGCCCGGGACTCCTGGATGGTGGGCTCCTGGTACACCAGCTTCCCGTCCTTAAAGATGGGCACCAGCAGGGGCCGGGCGGTGAAGTCGGACACGGTTTTCCGCTTCCAGGTGGCCTCCGGGTCGAACAGCTCCAGGGGCTGGGTGAAGTCGGGCTTCTCGTCGTAGACGCAGATATAGTCCGCCATGGCCTTCCCTGTGGCGTTGGAGAACAGGCGGTACACCTTCTTGAAGTGGGGCAGGGTGACCTTGGCCGCGTTTTCGCTGATCTTGATTTTTGGGGTGATGGAGCCGTCCTCCTCCTCGATGGCCGCCAGCTTGTAGACACCGCCGAACACCGGCTCACTCTTGGAGGTGATGAGCCGCTCGCCCACGCCGAAGGCGTCGATCTGGGCCCCCTGGGTCAGCAGGTCCCGGATGATATACTCGTCCAGGGAGTTGGAGGCTACGATCTTGATCCCCGGCAGGCCCGCGTTGTCCAGCATTTTCCGGGCCCGCTTGGACAGGTAGGTGAGATCCCCGGAGTCGATGCGGATGCCGCCGCTGGTGATGCCCAGCTCCCGGAACACCTTGATGGCGTTGGGCACGCCGGAGCGCAGGACGTTATAGGTGTCCACCAGCAGGGTGGCGGCATCGGGGTATACCTGGCAGTAGGTCTTGAAGGCGGTGTACTCGTCGGGGAACATCTGCACCCAGGAGTGGGCCATGGTGCCGGTGGCGGGTGTGCCGAACAGCTCGTCGGCCATGGCGCAGGCGGTGCCCCCCGCCCCGGCGATGTAGCTGGAGCGGGCCCCTAAGATGGCGCCGTCGGAGCCCTGGGCCCGGCGGGAGCCGAACTCGGACACGAGCCTGCCCTCCGCCGCCCGGACGATCCGGTTGGACTTGGTGGCGATGAGGGACTGGTGGTTCAGGGTGAGGAGCAGATAGGTCTCCACAAACTGGGCCTCGATGGCGGGGGCCCGGACGGTGAGGATGGGCTCCCGGGGGAAGATGGGGGTGCCC
>CASTQR010000215.1 GCA_949451265.1 uncultured Eubacteriales bacterium
AGAACCCCACCATGGCCCGGGCCCGGGAGATCAGCGCCCTGCTGCTGGACGGCTTTGACAAGGGGGAGCTGGAGAAGATCTTCCTGGTGTATACCGACATGGCCAGCGCCGTGTCCTACGAGGCCCGCTCCACCCGGCTGCTGCCCTTCCACCGGGCCCACTTCGCCGACTCCGACGAGCTGGAAAAGCCGGTGACCGAGCCCTTCGAGTTCCTGCCCGACGTGCGGGCGGTGCTGAACAGCATGATCCCCAGCTACGTGTCCGGTTTCATCTACAGCGCCTTGATCGACAGCTTCTGCTGCGAACAGGACGCCCGGATGACCGCCATGGACAGCGCCAACCGCAACGCGGAGAAGCTGCTGGGGGAGCTTTCTTTGCAGTATAACCGGGTGCGGCAGGCGGCCATCACCCAGAGCATCACCGAGGTGTCCGCCGGGGCCAGGGCCCAGCGTCAGAAAAACAAGGGGTGAGATTATGGAACGGGGAATTATCGCGCAGGTATCCGGTCCCGTGGTGGACGTGGAGATCGTCCAGGGGGAGCTGCCCCGGCTGCGGGAAATGCTGGCCGTGGAGAAGGACGGGGAACGCCGTGTGATGGAGGTGGCCCAGCACGTAGGCGGGAGCAGGGTGCGCTGCATCATGCTCTCCCCCAGCGAGGGGATGGCCCGTGGGCTGGCCGTGGACGTGCCGGGGCGCACCATCGAGGTGCCCGTGGGTCAGAATACCCTGGGCCGGATGTTCAACGTGCTGGGCCAGCCCATCGACGGCGGCGGCCCGGTGCCCGAGGGCACCCCGGTACAGACCATCTACCGCAAGCCCCCCTCCTTTGAGGAGCAGAGCCCCGCGGTGGAGATTCTGGAGACGGGCATCAAGGTCATCGACCTGCTGGAGCCCTACCCCCGGGGCGGCAAGATCGGCCTGTTCGGGGGGGCCGGCGTGGGCAAGACGGTGCTGATCCAGGAGCTGATCCACAACGTGGCCATGGAACACGGCGGCTACTCCATCTTTACCGGCGTGGGGGAGCGTTCCCGGGAGGGGAACGACCTGTGGCGGGAGATGCGGGAGAGCGGCGTGTCCGACAAGACCGCTCTGGTGTTCGGCCAGATGAACGAGTCCCCCGGCGTGCGGATGCGGGTGGCCCTGTCGGGGCTGACCATGGCGGAGCACTTCCGGGACAAGGAGCACAAGGACGTGCTGCTGTTCATCGACAACATCTTCCGCTTTGTCCAGGCGGGCAGCGAGGTGTCCACCCTGCTGGGCCGTATGCCCTCCGCTGTGGGTTACCAGCCCACCCTGGCCAACGAGATGGGGGAACTCCAGGAGCGGATCGCCTCCACGAAAAAGGGCTCCGTCACCTCCGTCCAGGCGGTGTACGTCCCGGCGGACGATTTAACCGACCCGGCCACCGCCACCACCTTCGCCCACCTGGACGCCACCACCGTGCTGAGCCGGAAGATCTCGGAACAGGGCATCTACCCGGCGGTGGACCCGCTGGAGTCGTCCTCCCGGATTCTGGAGGCGGACATCGTGGGGGAGAAGCACTACCGGGTGGCCCGGCGGGTGCAGGAGATTCTGGAGAAGTATAACGAATTGCAGGACATCATCGCCATCCTGGGCATGGACGAGCTGAGCGACGAGGACCGGCACACCGTGGCCCGGGCCCGCCGCATCCAGCGGTTCCTGGCCCAGCCCACCCACGTGGCGGAAAAATTCACCGGCATCCCCGGCGTGTATGTCCCCCTGAAGGACACCCTGGAGAGCTTCGCCGCCATCGTGGACGGTGAGCTGGACCAGTACCCGGAGGCCGCCTTCTACAACGTGGGCTCCTGGCGGGACGTGGTGGAGAAGGCGCGGAAAATGGAGGCGGGCGAGCTGTAATGGACACCTTCCAGGTTCACATTCTGGCGGCGGACCGCACCTTTTACGAGGGCCCCTGCGTCAGCCTCACCATCCCCACCAGCGACGGGGAGCAGGGCATCCTGGCCCACCACAGCTCCATGATCGCCGCCGTCCAGACAGGCACGATGCGCTGGCAGGCCCCGGAAGGCGAGGTGCAGCTGGCCGCCGTCTCCCCCGGCATGGTGAAGGTGGAGAAAAACGAGGTGCTGGTGCTGGTGGACTCCGCCGAGCGGCCGGAGGAGATCGACGAGATGCGGGCCCGCCGGGAGGCGGACCAGGCCCGGGAGGCCCTCCTGCAAAAAAAGAGCCGGCAGGAGCACCAGGTGGCCCAGGCCACCCTGGCCCGGGCGCTGAACCGCCTGCGGGTGAAGTCCCACAGCGTCAACCTATAAAGAAAGAGAAAGGCGGCCCGCGCCTATGTACAGCTTCTATGATCTGGCCCTGTTCCTGCTGATCTACTCCTTCCTGGGGTGGCTGGCGGAGGCGGGGTACTACGCCGTCACCCGGCGGAAGTTCTGCAACCGGGGCGTGGTGGCCCTGCCGCTGGTGCTGGCCTACGGCTTCACCTTCGTGCTGCTGCTGATCCTCCTGCCCACCCTGGCGGGCCACCATATCCTGTCCTTCCTGGCCACCCTGGTGGTGTCCGCCGTGGTGGAGCGCATTGGCGACCACTTTTTCCGCCGGGTGGGCCCCAAGATCCAGTGGAACCAGGAGCGCAGCCGCCTGCTGTCCGGCACGGGGAAGGGCCTGTTGTCCTCCGCCCTGGTGGCGGCGGTCTACTACCTCACCTACCTGATCATCCACCCGCTGATCCTGGCGGGGGTGCTGCTGATTCCGGAGATTGTCCGGCACATCATCGTCATTGTGGAGTTCGTCCTCATCGGCCTGGACTTCGCCGCCGTGTTCTACGCCACCCGCACCGGGGACGCCCAGTGGTACGCCCAGCGTCAGGCGGACAGCGGGCAGAAGAAGCTGGCGGGGAAGATCTACAACGCCGTGTGGAAGCGCCTGCGCAAGGCCTATCCCGGCCTGGAGGAGGGCCCCGGCAAGGAGGAGGGCGCCTACACCTTCGCCAAGGGCTTGTGCTGGGACAAGCTGGTGTGGGTGTTTCTCCTCTCCGCCCTGCTGGGGGACATCATCGAGACCTTCTGGTGCGGCCTGGTGGACGGCCAGTGGATGAACCGCTCCAGCGTGCTCTACGGCCCCTTCAGCTTCGTGTGGGGGCTGGG
>CASTQR010000216.1 GCA_949451265.1 uncultured Eubacteriales bacterium
AGCAGATGATCATCCTGGGCCACGGGGCGGTGCGTATGCCCGCCGCCGAGCTGGAATTTGAAGTAAAACAGGCGGAGGCGGACATCCGCCGGGCCATTGAGGGGAGATAGAAAAACGCCCGTCCAGGCGTCCTGGGCGGGCGTTTGTGTCTTTAGCTGTTCTCCCGGCTGTAGAAGTACCGTTCCCGGTCAATGACGTGGCAGCGCAGATAGTCTGCCCAGCGGTAGTAGGCCTTATAGGCGAAGTGGCAGCCGTCATTGGCAAGCTCCGCGGGGAGCTGGCCGTCCTCGCCGGTGTAGGCCTCAGCGGTGTTCAGCAGGGCCACCTTCTGCTCCGCCGCCACCCGGAGGATGGCCTCGTTGAAGGCCTTCAGGTTTTCGTTGGTGATGTAGTCGGGCAGCTTGTTCTTGCGGCACATGGCATCGTTCAGCGGCGGCATGATCTGGAGGTACACCACGGCCTCCGGCTGGGCCGCCACCACCTTTTCAATGAGCTCGGACAGGCCCGCCTCGTACTCCGCCGGGGCGAAGCCCAGCTCGTTCACGCCGATCATAATGTATACCTTGTCGTAGCTGTGCTTGGACAGGGCGCCCACCAGGGTGAGCTTTTCGCCGTTGATCTCGAAGACCTTGTAGTCCTCGTTGTCCGCCCGGAACACGTTCATCCCGCGGGCCCAAAAGAATGTGCCGTGCTTCAGCCCGCCGAACAGCTCCAGCCCCTCGGTGCGGGAGTCGCCCAGAAATACGGCGTTGTCAAAAAAGCTGTCGTCCTCCACCGGGTCGGATTCCTCCACCGGGACGCCGAACTGGTAGGGCTCCCAGGGCAGGGGGGAGGGGGTCGGGGCGGGTTCCGGCGTAGGCTCCGGGGTGGGTTCGGGGGTGGGCGCCGGCAGGGACTGGGTGGCCGGGGCAGGGGAGGGGGTGGGCGGCGTGTAGTGGCCCTCGGTGTGCCCGCAGCCGGTCAGCAGGGCCAGCAGCAGGGCGGCGGCGGTGAGGTACGATGTTTTTCGACACATTGCGGCAGGATCTCCTATTCTTTCTGATTTCCGCTCTATGGTATCACCGCCGCCTCCGGGTGTCAATTAAGAAAGTGTTACAAAACCCCATCAATTTGCCGTTAAAAAATGACCGGGCTTTTACCGCTTCCAGCGGCGCTGGAGCTCCAGCGCCGCCGACACCAGCAGCAGCCCCAGGGCGATGCACCCGGCGATGCCGAAGGTGCGGAAAAACGTCTCCCAGAACAGCTCCGTGTCCCCACGGATGCCGTGGTCCATGGCCTGGTAGATGGTGAGCCCCGGCACCAGCGGGAACAGGGCGATGGTGGAGTAGGACGTGGCGGGGCACTTGCGCACCCGGGCCATGGCCTCGGCGTAGGCCGCCACTGCCACGGCGGCCACTAAGCTGGCCCCGAAGCTGTTCCCGCCCAGGGCAATGACGAGGAGGTAAGCGGCCCAGGACAGCGCCCCGCCCAGGCAGCACAGGAAGGCCCCCATCCCCCGGACGTTGAACGCGGGGCAGAAGCCCAGGCATGCCACAAAGGCGAACAGGCAGTACAGCGGCTCCGGATAGGGGATGGTGTGGGTGCCGGGGGCGGTGGAGCCCAGGAACAGCGCCATGGCCGCCACCGTCCCCAGGGCGATGGCCGCCGCCGACATCACCGCCCGGGCGAAGGTGGCAAGGCCCGCCATCATGTCCCCGGTGAGCAGGTCGCTCATGAAGCTGGTGAACACCAGGCCGGGCACCAATACCATGAGGCCCCCGGCTACCGTCACCTCTAAATTGATGGGCGCGCCCAGGGCGGGCAGGCCGCACGCCGCCGCCCCCAGCACAAAGGCCGAGATCAGCGTGGTGAGGAAGCTGTTGGCGCGGGCCCGCTCCAGCAGCACCAGCACCGCCCCGGACGCCAAACCCGCCAGCCCCGCCGCCGCGGCCTCCGCCCAGCCGCCGGAGAAGAACAGCGCGAAAAAAAACGCCCCCAGGAAATACCCCCCCAGCCGCACCAGGGCCGGGTAGGGCCGCAGCCCCGCCAGCGCCGCCCCGCACCGGGCGGACAGCTCCGCCGGATCCGCCGGGGGATCGGCGCACAGGCGGCGGGACAGGCCGTTAAACCGCTCGATGCCGTCGATGTCCGGGACGATGGTGGGCACCCGGCGCATCACCGTATGCACCCGGCCGTCCGGGGCCCGGACGCTGGCCCACACGCAGTTGGGCAGGGCGAACACCTCCCCGTCCAGGCTGTAGGCCGCCAGCAGGCGGCGCACGGTGTCCTCCGCCCGCTGGATCTCGCCGCCGCAGCGGACAATCTGCATCCCTACCTGACAGCAGCCGTCCAGGAGCGTATCGTAGTCCGGTATGTTGTCTTTCCCCCCGCCGCAAGGGGGGGGAAAGACGGCGTCAGGCGTGTCATAGTCCATGTGGTTTCCTCCTTGACAAATCCCGGGGCGGGGGGTATAATAAGCGCATAAAGGCGCTGCCCACAACGGTCAGCCGCCCTTTATATCAACGGTACAACATCAGAAATGTTGGCCGCCTGGGGTCAGCCGGGCGGTCAGCCCTTGCTAATCAAACAAAATCAAAAATCTTGTATTGACCGCTTGGGTGCCAGCCGAGCGGTCAATACGCTTTTGGGGATATGTATATCATCAGCAGCAACGCGATGATGAAGCATACCAGGAAACGCAGGACTCGCGTCCAGCGCCCGTCTCCCATCCGCATCACCCCCCTTCGCAGGGAAGTGGCCGACCGCCTTTTATACGACAGCGCCTGCCCGCATTATACCACGCGGGCGGACAGACCGCAAGGCCCGCCTGCCAGACCCTTCCTGGACTGGAAGGTTTTTTTGGTTTTTTCACATTAAGGGTTGCAAATTTTTGCCGATATTGTATAATAGATGCTGTATCAATGTGGCGTCGGAGGCGTCAGCCAAATCATTCCGATGGAAGGAGGGCCGAATGCCCGGCCACCGCCCCCCGTCCGGGGGACACAGATGGAGGCCCTGGAGGCCTGTAAAAACCCAAATTTCCAACCAGAACAGGAGGAACAGGATATGAAAAAACGTTTGTTGTCGGCGGCCCTGGCCCTGGCCATGGTGCTGACAATGCTGCCTTTGAGCG
>CASTQR010000217.1 GCA_949451265.1 uncultured Eubacteriales bacterium
CCTCGTCGGTCTGGAACAGGAAGAACTCCGCCTCGGGGCCCACGTTAAAGGTGTCATAGCCCATGGCCTTCGCCTTCTCCAAGACACGCTCCAGCACGCCCCGGGGGTCGCCCACGAAGGGGGTGCCGTCCGGGTTGTGCACGTCGCAGATGAGCCGGGCCACCTTCCCGTGCTGGGGCCGCCAGGGGAAGATCACGAAGCTGTCCAGGTCGGGCCAGAGATACTGGTCCGACTCGTTGATGCGGACGAAGCCCTCGATGGAGGAGCCGTCGATCATGATCTGGTTGTCCACCGCCTTCTCGATCTGGGAGGCGGTGATGGCCACGTTTTTCAGCTGGCCAAAGATGTCGGTGAACTGCATTCGGATGAATTTTACATCCTCCTCCTTCACCATGCGGATGATGTCCTCTCTGCTGTAGCCCATGATGAAATCCCCTTTCTGTTTCCCCGCGAAATAAAAAGCGGCGCTCCTCCCCCCGGGGGGTGGAACGCCGTTGTTCTCGCCTGAACGATTGCAAGTATAGACCTCATCCGCAAAAAAGTCAAGCTCATTTTGCAATTTAGAAAAGTTTTATTGCATATTACAAGGCTATGCCCCGTAATATCCCGCACTTTATGCAAGCCGCATATTTGCTTCCTGCAAATTTGGGGCGCGCCCGTTTTCACACGGCCCCGGCGCTCCGCCACAACCCGCCCGTCCTCCACCGCCGGTTCGCCGGACAACAGGACGGTCTCCACCCGGCCTTTTGTCTCGAAGCCCTCGTAGGGGGTGTAGTCCACCGCCTGATGCTGGGCCGCGGCGGTAGCCGGGGGAGTAGGCCCAGGTCATGGCCACCTTCTTGCCCTTCAGGTTCTCCACGCCGCCGAACTCGTGGATAATGTGGAGCATATCCGCCATGCACTGGGTGGGGTGGTCGATGTCGCACTGGAGGTTCACCAGGGTGGGCTTCTGCTCCAGCACGCCGTCCTTGTGGCCCTGGGTGACGGCCTCCACCACTTCCTTCTGGTAGGTGTGGCCCTTGCCGATGTACATACCGGCCCTGGATGGCCACGCCGTTGGTGGAGAAGGTCCACTTGTCCGTCAGGGGGCGGCGGCGCAGGTGCATGGCGTCCCGGGCGGGGTCGGAATCGCTGTGGCCCAGGCGCTCCGCGCCGAACAGGGCGTGGTGGGCGTCCACCAGGGCCTGGACGTGGGCGGCGCTCTCCTTGTTGATCCAGGTGGGGAAATAGGCCTCGGTCTCATAGACGGTGCCCGTCCAGGCGGGCCGGTCGTACATATACATGGACACCTTCACATCGTCGCCGTACTTCTGCACGGCAGGCAGATCCCGGATCTCCTGGAGGCAGGAATCCCAGGTCTCCCCGGCGGTCATGCGGCGGTCGATGGAGATGGAGCAGGAGTCGGCCACGGCGCAGCGGCTGGGGGAGGTGCAGAAGATCTGGGAGGTGGTGCAGGTGCCCCGGCCCAGGAACCGGGCGTCCTCGTAATGCTCCGGGTTATACTTGGGATCCAGCATCTTCACCAGACCCTTGACCTCCACTGTATCGTCGGCGGGGTTCTCGTTCAGGGCGCGCACGTCCTGGAGGATGTCGGCCATCTTGTAGATGCCGTTGGCGGGGAAGAACTTGTTGACGATGTACTGCCAGCACATGCCGTCGCAGTCCTCCTCCTGGACGGAACCCACCACCATGATCCTGTAGCCGTCAGGGATGAGGCCAAGGTCTTTCATAATTTTTGCCCCGTACACGGCGGAGGCCATGCCGCCCTCCTGGTCGGAGCCGCCCCGGCCGTAGATGATGGCATCGTCCTCCATAATGGTGGAGATGACCCCCATGCCCACGGCGCCGGACTCGCCGGAACACACCGCCGGGTCGCCCTTCACCGGGGCCGCCAGCATCCGCATCCCCCTGGCGCTCACCCAGTCGGGGCAGGAGAGGAAGGCGTCCACATGGTTGCGCAGGATGTCCCAGCCGATGGTGTTGGGCTCGCCGCAGGCCAGCCCCGCCATGATGGTCTGGAGGTCGCCCCCCACAATTCTGGGCTTGCCGTCCCCGGCCACCGCCCCCTGGTAGAGGCAGTCGGCGATCTGGGCCTCCATCACCACGAATTTGGGCGGGTTGTCGGGGTACAGGTTGGCGAAGTACCCCACCACCGCCCCGGCCAGGGAGCCCACGCCCGCCTGGACAAACACGTGGGTGGGCCGTTCCCCCAGCTGCTCCGCCGCCTCCCCGGCCATGGTGCCGTAGCCCTGCATGATCCAGGCGGGGATCTCCTCGTAGCCCTCCCAGGCGGTGTCCTGGACCACCACGCCGTGCTCGGTCCGGGCGGCCTCGGCGGCGGCCATGCGTACGCAGTCGTCGTATCCTGGTGGATGGGGCAGCCCTCCCGGCAGGGGGCCTGGAAGCAGTCCATCAGCGGCACCCTCTTGCCCGTCTTGCGGCTGGGGATGGGCTTGACGGGCTTGCGCCAGTGGGGGTCGGCAGGGATCGCGTCCGCCCATTGCAGATCCTCGGTGAAGTGGTGGTCGTCGAACACGATGTAGTCATAGCCCAGGCCGTCCAGGGTCTTGCGGGCGAACTCATAGCCCGGGAGGGTGGGGTTACACTTCACGTAGGTGTTCAGGCCCTTCGACCTGATCAGGTAGTTGGCGATGCGCTCGATCTCGTCCGGGGGGCAGCCGTGGAGGGTGGACTCGGTGATGGAGGCGGACACCCTGGGGGAGACGGCCTTCACATAGCCCTCATCCACCTTCTCAAACCGGCCCAGGTTGCCCAGCGCCCAGTCCAGGCACTCCCGCCAGACCTCGCTGTCGGAGGCGTCCTTCATGCCCTCAATGTAGGCGTCCACCTTGGGGGACTGGATGCCCGCCAGGTCGTAGCCCACCGACATATTGAACACAAAGCCGTCGGGATCGCCCAGGCCCAGCTCACGGGCCAGCAGCTTGCAGGCCCACCACGCCTTGACGTACTCGGCGTAGGCCTGGGGCACCGTCAGCTCGGTGGACCACTCGCAGTTGTAGCACTCGTCCCCGGCGGTGATGCAGGGCTTGCTGACGCACTTGGACAGCTCCTCCCCGTCCATGATCTGGACGGTTTTCAGCTCGAAGA
>CASTQR010000218.1 GCA_949451265.1 uncultured Eubacteriales bacterium
CGGCCGCGTTAAGCCGCGGCGAGAACTACGTTATCGTTGTTCTTTAATTTATAAGGTGCCCGTTTTAAGGATGTCAGGCGCATCCGCTCGCTATTCCTGCTTCGGCGCCCCCGTCGAAACCAGTACGCCCCCTCGTCGGCGCAAAGTCCGCTCAACTGCGCTTCCGCCTTCGGCGAAAGCTCCGTTCGCTCCCTTGCGCCTCCTCTCCAACCGCGACCCGCTGCGCTGGGCTCGCGGTTGGGCAGCGGCTTCGCCGCTGTTTACGGGAGAACTTTGTGGCGGCTTCGCCGCGGATTTCATTTATTTTCATCCGTCAGGCTCCGCCTGCCGGAGTGAAAAACCTTGTTATACTTTCTCCGGCGCGGGGTAGTCCACGCCCTGGGTGTCCACGGTGACCTTCTTCATCTTCTGCTCCTTCTTGGGGCGGTCGTTGTAATCCGTCTTGACGCTCACGATGGCGTCCGCCGTGTCCAGGCCCTCGATGACCTTGCCGAAGGCGGCGTATCCGCCGTCCAGGTGGGGGGCGTCGTCCACCATGATGAAGAACTGGCTGCCGGCGGAGTCCGGATCCATGGTGCGGGCCATGGACAGCACGCCCTTGGTGTGGAGCAGATCATTCTGAAAGCCGTTCTGGGAGAACTCCCCCTTGATGGAGTAGCCGGGGCCGCCGGTGCCCGCGCCGTCCGGGTCGCCGCCCTGGATCATGAAGCCGGGGATCACCCGGTGGAAAATCGTTCCGTCATAGAATCCGCTCTGCACCAGGGAAATGAAGTTGTTCACGGTGTTGGGCGCGATCTCCGGGTACAGCTCCGCTTTCATCACGCCGCCGTCCTCCATCTCAATGGTGACGATGGGATTGCTCATGGTTACCATCCCTTTCTCTACCTTTTAATAACGGCCCCGGGAGGCCCGGTCCATCTCCCGCTTGGCGTCCCGCCGGGCGGCGTCCTCCCGCTTGTCGTAGAGCTTCTTGCCCTTGGCCAGGGCCAGCTCCACCTTCACCCGGGGACCGGAGAAGTACAGCGACAGGGGTATGAGGGCATACCCGTCCTGCTGCACCCTGGCCTGGAGCTTGCGGATCTCCCGCTTGTGGAGGAGCAGCCGCCGGGTGCGCCGGGGGTCCTTGTTGAAGATATTCCCCTTCTCGTAGGGGGAGACGTGCATCCCGTACAGGAACATCTCCCCGTCCTTCACCGCGCAGAAGGAGTCCCGCAGGTTCACCGTCCCCTGGCGGATGGACTTGACCTCGGTGCCCGCCAGCTCGATGCCCGCCTCGAACTTGTCCTCTATGAAGTAATCGTGGAACGCCTTCCGGTTGGAGGCGATCTGCTTCACCGACTGCTTGCCCATGTCCGGCGTCCCTCCTTCCGGCGAAAGTGTGTCACGATAGTATAGCATACCATGCAGCCCGCCCGAATGCAAGGGAAAACAGGCCCCTTCTTTGTTACATTTTGATTACGGGCGCCGCGGTGAAATCCCCTCTTGTTTTTGCGGGGCGGATCGCATATAATAGCATAGCTTCAAGCCAACGGGAAGGGAGGACGCCTTATGGATACGCGGCCCATCGGGGTATTCGACACCGGCCTGGGGGGGCTCACCGCCCTGCGGGAGCTGGCCCGGATCATGCCGGACGAGGACCTGGTCTACTTTGGAGATACCAGCCGGGTGCCTTACGGCGGCCGGTCCCGTGAGGTGATCATCCGGTACGCCCGGCAGGACGCGGCCTTCCTGCGGTCGTTTAACCCCAAGGCCATCGTCATCGCCTGCGGCACCGTGTCCACCACCGCCCTGGACGTGCTCCGGGCGGAGAACGACATCCCCATATTCGGGGTGGTGGAGCCCGCCGCCCAGGCCGCCGCCCACGTGACCCGGAACGGACGGGTGGGGCTCATCGGCACGAAAGCCTCCATCCGCTCCGGGGCCTATGAGCGGACGCTGGACGCCCTGCGCCCCGGCACCCAGGTGACGGCACGGGCCTGCCCCCTGCTGGTGCCCCTGGTGGAGGACGGACGGTTCCGGCCCGGCGATGTGGTGGCGGAGACGGTGGTGGCGGAGTACCTGGCCCCCATGGAGGACGCCGGGGTGGACACCCTGATCCTGGGCTGTACCCACTACCCCCTGATGAAGGCGGTCATCGGCGCCCGCATGGGCCCCGGGGTGACGCTGGTAGACGTGGGGGAGCAGTGCGCCCGGTGGGTGAGGAAGCGGCTGGAGCTGGACGGCCTGCGAAACGAGCGGCCCGGCGCGGGGCGGCGGCGTTATTACGTCAGCGACAGCACCGAGGACTTTTCCGATCTGGCCTCCATCTTCCTGGGGGAGGACGTCCACGGCGAGGTGGAGCAGATCGACATCACAGCTTACGAGCGGGGAGAACTATGACAGACAATGTGATTATTTCCATCAAGGGCAGACAGCTATACGCCGAAGGCGGCCCCGACGAGGTGGAGCTGGTCACCGCCGGAACCCTGAAACGGGACGGGGCGGGGGGCTATACCGTGTCCTACCAGGAGAGCGAGCTCACCGGGCTGGAGGGCACCACCACCAAGCTCCACATCGACAAGGGGCGGGCCACCCTCCTGCGGGAGGGGAACGTCAACTCCCAGATGGTGTTTGAGGAGGGGCGGCGGCACCTGTCCATGTACGAGACGCCCTACGGCGCGCTGTCCATCGGGATCAACACCCGGCGGATGCGCTCCACCCTGGGGGAGGCCGGCGGCGACGTGGAGATCGACTACGCCATTGAGATCGACAACCTCATCGCGGGGCAGAACATTTTCCGCATGAACGTGAAAAGGAACCCGCCCCTGAAACAGTAGCGGAATTTTTTTGCGCGGGGGGTTGCAATCCCGGCTGGATCGTGGTAAAATACGGCTATGTTATGGTATGGAAGGAGTGAGGCTGGCGCCTCACTCCTTCTTTTGAGAAGCGCGGAGAAGGAGCTGAACCAAATGCCAAAGGTGACGGACGCGGTGGCGGCCCTGGCCCTGCCCATTGTGGAGGGGGCGGGCTGCTCCCTGTGGGACGTGGAATATGTGAAGGAGGCCGGGGAGTGGTTCCTCCGGGTCTACATCGACCGGGAGGGCGGCGTGGACATCGACTGCTGCGAG
>CASTQR010000219.1 GCA_949451265.1 uncultured Eubacteriales bacterium
ACATCCGAAACCGGGATGATGGAGTCCGCCGCCCCGATGTTGTCCGTCAGCTCCGCCTGGGGCGAAAAGGCAATGCCGGGATAGAGCGCCCGCTCAGCCAACTGTCACCGCCTCCGTTTCCACCGTCACGACCCGCTGGGCCGTCTCGCTGTCCGCCTTCCGCACGTCATAGACGAGGGTGGTCTTCTCCGCGTCAATGGTGGCCTGCACCACGCCGCGGACCTGTTCCCCGTCAATGCGGATATTCTCCAGAAATTGCAGTGCCGTCATAAAAAACTCCCTTCTTATCGTTTCATCCAAACACAAGCAAAACGCAGTTTTGCGCAAAAAGTTTTCTTTTGATTCGTTTCTTTTCCAAAAGAAACGAATGGATACCTACACTGTGTTGTCGCCCCTGGACTGGACAAAGCCCTGGATGACCAGGTCGATGCTGACATAGGCCAGGTCGTCGGGGCGGACCTCCAGATCCAGCCAGCTGCCCCGCGGGATCCGCCTGGTCTGGTCCAGGAGCATGTTGGTGATGTCCAGCTCCGCGGAGGAGCCGGTGTGGCTGGCCTTCAGCGTGCCATTGACATAGATGCCGAAGCTTTTCGCGCTGCCGTACTCGAAGATACCGGGGGTGATGCTGTGTGCGTGGGCGGGTACGGTGACGCTGTGGCTGTGTCCTTTGATGGTGACATTGTGGCTGTGTCCCTCAATGCGGAAGGTGTGGGCGTGGGGCGCAATGGTGAAGGTGTGGCTGTGGGCGGGTATGGTAACCCTGTGGACGTGGTCCGCGAAGGTGACGCGGTGCTGGTGGGCCACCACGGTTCGATAGCGGTGTGCGTGGCCGCTGGTGGTCTCCGTCTGGCCGTAGTCGTAGACCACGTTGATGCCGGCGGGACCGGTGTCGGTGGTGGAGCCGCCGCCCCCCTCGGAGGTGGCCGCGGAGCCCCCGCCGCTGTCGGAGGTGCTGCTGGTCCCGCCCCCGCTGTCGGAGGTGGAGAAGGAGGAGGCCGTGCTGGTGCTGGTGACCACGCTGGAGCCCTCGTAGGATGTGGTCTGGACGGTCTGGGCAGCGGTCTCGGTGGCCTTGGAGTAGGCCCGGAAACGCCGCATCCGCACCTTCACCAGCACCTTGTTGACAATCCGCATCTGGGACGGGATGATGAAGTCCATGACCGCGCCGTGCTTGCTGTCGCAGTTGGTTTGCAGGGCCTGGGCGTAAATCTGGGTAGCACCCTGGGCGTAGGCCTGCTCAATGCGCAGGCGGTCGGCCAGATCGGCCACGGTGGCGGCGATGTTGGCCTCCCGGTTGGCAACGGTGATGGTGGACTGCTCCACATCGTCATAGTTCCGGTTGATTTCGGTGACATAGGTGTCCACCGCCTCCTCCAGCTCCGGGAAGAGGATCCGCACCCGCTTCCCCACAGCGGCCCGGTCGAAGTCCGCCCGGCTGACCTCCTGGAACCCGATGGTGTAGGACACCAGGGGCTCCTGCAGCTCGTCCAGCATGGCCTGGGCGGCGGCCTTCAGACTTTCCGGGTCCTCATACCTCCGGTCGATCCAGGCCCGCTCAATGATGCCGTACTTGCCGGTGATGGAGCCTGGGCTTTGCAGGTAGGGTACGCCGCCGTTCACGGACTCAATGCCCAGCTGGTTGACGCCCTCGCCGTAGCCCTTGGGGTAGAGCCGTGTGACAATCTGCTGCGGGTCGCTGTCCTTCTGGAAGCTGGTCATGTTGTGCCTGCGCCGGACGTAGAGCTCCGGCAGGCCCGCGGTGTCCAGCCGCTTGAGGCTCAGCCGCCAGGGGTAGACGGAGGTGTCGGTCCTCCAGATGTACTTCCCCGCCAGAGGCGTGGCCACGGAGAACAGGGCGGACAGCAGGCTCTCCTGCTCCCAGCCGTACTCGAACTGGCTGCGGTAATCGCACTCGTCCAGCACCCAGTTTTTCACCAGCTGGTGATTGAGGACGTACCGGATCACGTCCGCCGTGTAGGTGCCCAGGTTACCCACCACATGGCAGCCAAAGAGGATGTTGTCAATGAGGGTGGCCAGCACGTGCTCGCACTGGTAGGCCGCGCAGCCGGTCTCGTCCACGGCCAGGGCGGCGGGCATAATCCGGTAGAGCTCCCCGTCCCCGCGGCGGACGTAGTGGAAGGGCTGGCAGTACTTGTTTTTCGGGTCATTGCAGGGCAGGGAGAAGCTGAGGTGCCACAGGGCGTTGATCCGCTGCTGCTCAGAGACGGCGCAGGCGTTCTCCAGGATGGCCACCCGCCGCCGGGTGGTCCTGTCAAAAACTTCGATCATAGGAATCTCTCCGTATAGACGAGCCGTCCCTCCAGCTGCCCGCCGGACGCGCTCTCGATGAGCAGGCGCAGCAGCTCCCGGGAGACCTCGATCCAATCGCCGGACTGGGTGTGTAGGACGTTCCGGCCGTCCAGGGTGACGGTAAACGTGCCGCTGTCAATGCGCAGCTCCCCGCCGGGCGGGATGGTGAGCTGGAAGGACACCGTCTCCGTGGTCTGGGTGGTGGCGGCGGTGACGGCGGCCAGGGCGTCTGAGAGCGTCTGCTCCAGCAGGATATTCTTGCTCCCCGCCGCTGCCGTCTCCAGCACATCCGCCAGCTCCAGGCGGGCGGGCAGATTCTTGGAGCCCCAGACATCGGCCTCCAGGCCGTCCAGGGCCGCCAGGGTGACGCAGGCGTTCTTGCTGCCGGTGACGGCGGCTTGCAGCGTCTCCGCCAGGGAGGCGGCCACGGCCTCGTTGGCGGAGAGGGTCACGTCCGCCAGCAGGCCGGAGGACGCGGCGAACGCGGACACCAGCGACACGGTCCCCCGGGCGGAGCCGTGGACCGCCTCTGTGAACCGCTCCGCCAGCGCTACCTGCACCGCCGCGCCGGCCACGGCGTTCATCCCCTCCAGAAAGCTGACGGAGATAGGGGCCTCCTTCGCCGCCGGATTGACGGAGTAGCGCAGGAGGCTGTACTGACGGTCGTTGTACATCAGTTGAGCCCCACCTCCACGGCCCCCTCGGCGATGGTGGGCATGTAGCCCTTGCGCAGGACCACGGCCT